>NZ_JBGGGR010000006.1:0-13310 GCF_041276565.1 'Camptotheca acuminata' phytoplasma | reverse complement strand
ATGTTCGATTTTATCTGATATTTTTTCAACATTTTCTTTGATATATTTATTCACTTGTTTTTCTTGGCCTGAAACGCCATCTAACATAGTTAAATCTTTTAATTTTTTTAATAAATCTGACATAAAATAATGAAATTTCCTTTTTTTATTTATCGATATTAGTTAATTACTGATTTCATTATTATTAATATTTGTATCTTTTTGTATGTTGTTTCCCTTATTTGATTTGTTTTTTGACAAAGAATTAAATTGCATAAATAATACAAATAAATGAAAAACAAAAAACAATAAAAATAAAATACCTAAAATTTTTTGAATTATATCAAATATATCAGTTTTAGACCCTAAAAGATAAAAATTTGCACTTAAAAGAAACAAATGGACAATAAATTCCAAAGAATTTATTATATTTTTTGACTTATTAGAATAAAAAGCAATATATAACTTGATAATACTATGAATTATTAAAATATAATAAATCATAAAATTAGTTTGAAATATGTTAGATATCCAACCTTCTTTTGGAAGTAGAAAATTGAAAATAAATCCTAAAGAAATTAAATTAAATAAAAAATTCTCAACTAAGAACAAAAATTTAATAAAACCTGAATTTTTTTTAAAATTTTTGAAAACTAATAAATAATTAATAAAAAAAATCAATACGCCTAATAAAACATTAGCAAATTTAATATCTGCTCCGAATATATTAAATGATTTTGTATTAAAAAAAATCAAAACCATAGAAATTAATAAAAAAAATAGAGATTTAATTAATGTAAAAGCAATTTTTGTTTTATGATTTTCATTTTGCATAATTTTGATTTGTTCTCCTTATAAAATTAATTTTTAAATTAACATTTTTTCTTTTAAAAGAGAAATTAAATCACTTTTTTTAAACTTATTGATATTTTTGATTTCGTATTTTTTAGCTAATATTTTCAATTCTGATAATAAAGTGTTTTCTAATTTTTTCTCTATATCTTCTGATTTGTTTTCTTGTTTTTCAGTTTTAACTGAATCTAAATTCGAGATATCTTCTTTTTTAACTGCTTGTTTGTTGTTTACTTTTTGTGTTTCTTGTTTTTCAACAACTTCTTTGTTTTGTTTAATTTCTTTTATGTTATTTTCTTCTTCTTTTAAAACTTTTTGTTTTTCTTGTTTTTCAATAACTTCTTTGTTTTGTTTAATTTCTTTTATATTATTTTTTTCTTCTTTTAAAGATCGTTGTGATAATTTTATATAATCAATAAACATTTCTGGATGATTACAAGACATATCAGATAAAATCTTTCTATTAACTTCTACTTTTGCTAATAAAAGACCATGTATAAATTCAGAATAACGCATATTGTTGTTTTTACAACCTGCATTAATTCTTGTAATCCATAATTTTCTAAAATTTCTTTTTTTCTGTTTTCTATCTCTATAAGCGTATTGTAAAGAACGCATTACTTGTTCATTAGCTGTTTTATACAGATTACTTTTTGAACCAAAATAACCTTTTGCTAGTTTTAATACTTTTTTACGTCTTTTATGTCTTGCTGTAACAAAATTTACTTTAACCATTTCTTTTTACCTCTTTAATTTATCAAAATCAAAAAATTAAATAAGATATTTAATTCTTCTTACATCAGAAATATCTACTAATGTAGCACCTCTTAGCTGTCTGTTTTGTTTAGTCGTTTTAGAACCAGCTAAATGATTTTTATAAGCGTGTCTTCTTAAGAATTTACCTGTAGCAGTTATTTTAATTCTTTTTTTTAAACCTTTATGAACTTTTTTCTTTATCATAATCATCAACTTTCTCTTTTTTTGTAATTTTTTTTGTCAATTTAATTGGCTTATTTTTTTTAGAAGAAAAAATAGCAATCATTTGATTTGATTCCATTTTTGGTGGAACATCAATATTTCCGAAATCTTTTAAACTAGATATAATTTTGTCAAAAATATCTTTTCCTAAAGAACTATGTTTGACCATTCTACCTTTAAAACGCATAATTATTTTGACTTTATCACTTTGCGATAAAAAATTAATTGATTTTTTTATTTTAATATTTAAATCATTATCTTGGATATAAGGATTGATACGAATTTCTTTAACACTCGTAATATATTGATTTCTTTTAATTTCTTTTAATTTTTTTTGATGTTTATAACGAAACTGAGAATAATTCATTAAACGAACAACTTGAGGATTCGAATTCATATTAATCATCACTATATCTGTTTCTTTTTCTTCGGATAATTTAACTATTTCTTCTTTATCTAAAACACCTAATTTATTGCCGTCTTCGTCAAGAGTTAAATACTGACCACGAGGAATACTTTCGTTATATAAAACATTTATCTGTGATTTTTTTTGATTAATTTTTTTATATTTAATAATAGATAACTCCTTTTTTTAAAAAAATACCATTATTTTTATTCATTAACAAAAAATAATTCGAAATAAAAAAATAATTTTTTTGTTAATAAATTTCAAAAAAATTTGTTAAGAAAAAATATTTTTCATATTTTCTTAATTTTTATTTTTTTATACTAATTAATTATACATTAAATATACATTTAAAAACTTTTTTTGTAATTCTGAACTATAAAAAAACATTTTTATTTTTTTTCTGAAAAAAGTAAAAAACCGTTTCTACTAAAATAATTGAACATATTCCATCCATTATATAATGTTGTCTTATTGCAAAAGTAGAAATAAAAACTAAAATAGCCATAATAAATTGAAATAATATAATTTTTTTAGGAATACTATTTGTTTTATCAAAACGGAAAATAATATAACAAAACCAACCGATAGAAACATGAAGACTAGGTAAAGCGTTGAAACTACCTCCATCTAAATTATACAATTTTTGTATCAAAAAGTGAGTAAATCCTGAAGAAGATTTTAATTGGTACTCTTTCAAATATTCAACAGGCAAAAGAAAAAAGAAAATCGCAGTAATAAATAAAATAACATAAAAAATTTTAAACAAAATATTGATTTTTTTTATATCTAAGTATTTATAAGCGAAAAAAGGAGTGATAAATGGCCACCACACAAACCATGCTAAATAAATAAAAATAAAATAAGAGAAAAATTGATTTTTGTTTTGAGATAGATTCTTAAAATCGATTCCTAAATTTAATATCTTGTACCAAAAATCTTTTTTGTCAGAATTACTTGAATCAGATATTAAAATAAATGGATATCCTTGTTGATTAATAAAATTAACCCAATTAAAAGCAGTTTCATACACAATATTGGTCATCAAAAATAAAAAAAATGTTTGAATTAAATATTTTTTTATATACTTACGTTTGTTATTCATGTTATTTGTTCTTTCTGATAATGGTTTACTTTTGTAATCATGTTTTTTTATAAAATCTTTTTTAAAAAAATTCATATTTTGCTTGTCGCAAAATAAAACAAAAATAATATAATTTATTTTTAAAAAATAAATGTCTAAATAATGAAATTTCTAAATAATGAAAAAGTTTTTTTATTCATAATTTTTATTTTATTTTTTGTAATTCAATTACAACGTTATTATTTTTAAATTTCAATAAAAAATAAGAAACTATAAAAACATTCAAAATAATAACTAAAAAAAGAAATATAATTATTATATGATAAGAGTTTTGGTAATTATTTTTAAATTTATCTAAGTCATCTCGATAAGGAAACAATTCATTTTCAAAAGCGATCAATGAAATAAAACTATAAACAAAAACATAAATAAAGCCGATATAAATTTTATTTGAAGGTATTATATTAGAATCTATAAAAAGATAGTAAAAAACAAAAATAAAAGGCAAAAATTTATGTTCCACAAAAAAATAATCAAAAATGGTAGAAAATTGTTGTATACAAAAAGCAAAAATAAATAAACAATTTATTAAACAATTCAAAATCAAATAAGAAAAATATTTAGTATTTCTAATTTTTTTAAATAAACTTAATATTAAAACAAAATTAATAAAAAAAGCATTTTGTCTTGATAATAATCCAAGTGAACAAAATTTTCTGTGTGAGTCTCTTCGAACAATAACCAAATATAATAAAGAACTTAAAGACAAAATTAATAAAATATAAATAATATTATTTTTTTTTATATCTTTTTTTGTTCTCAACTGAATCATAACTTTTAAACCTTATCAAATATTAAAAAATAAATTTTATTGTTCGAAATAATCAAAAAAAATATAAATTTACATCATTGTTATAATCAAATTTATTTTAATTTTTGTTATAATATATTTAACATAAAATAAAAAAAATTAATTGAAATTTATAATTTCTATTTATAAAATATAGAATATCATAAAATATAAAATATTTAAATTGAAATATTTCAATTACAAAGAAAGAAAAAAATAATCATAATGAAAATAGTTCTTTTGATAGATTGTTACGAACCTTCCATTGGAGGGGTTATTACCTCAGTGAAATCCTTAAAAGAAAGTTTGACATTGTTAGGACATGAAGTTTATATTATTACTCTTGATGCTGTTCCTAAACAAAAAGAAACAGACCCAAATGTAATAAGACTGAATGGCGGAATTCCTTTATTATTCAAAGGATTAAAAGATTATCGTTTATTATTGAATTATAAAAAACATCTCCAAAAATTAAAAGAATTAAACTTAGATATTATTCATATTCATACTGAAGCAGGCGTAGGACATTTAGGAATATTCGCAGCTCAAGAATTAAATTTACCTCTAATTTATACAATGCATTCTATGTATCATATTTTTTTGGAAAAAAATAATTTTTTTTGGATTAAATTATTGAAAAAAATTTTATTACATTCATTAGATCGCATTTTACACAAATTTATTTCTGCATCTGATTTCATAATAGTACCAACAGAAAAAACGTTACTTTTTTTACAAAACAGTTATTCTCAAAATAAAAAATATGAAATTATTCCTACTGGTTTAAAATTACAAAATTTCGATTCTCAAAAATATTCTCTAGAAGAAATTAATATTTTAAAAAATAAATTAAATTTAACAAATTTTTTTATTTGTTTATTCGTTGGAAGACTTTCTAAAGAAAAAGATATCAATTTAATTATTGATAATTTCGCTTTTTTTCATGAACAAAATAAAAAAAGTAAATTTGTTATTATCGGTGATGGTCCTGAAAAAAAATCTTTACAAAAAAAAGTTAAAAAACTTAATTTACAAGATAAAATTATTTTTTTAGGTTTTGTTCCTAACGATCAAACAGGTTTATATTATCAATTAGGAGATGTTTTTTTAAACGCATCTTTGTTTGAAACACAAGGATTAACTTTTATAGAAGCTTTATCTGCATCTTTGCCAGTAGTGGCTCGTTACGATGAAGCCTTAAAAGGAGTTGTCGAACATGGTAAAAATGGTTTTTTTTATCAGAATGAAAAAGAATTTGTTCAAATTTTAAACAATTTAATATCGAATAAAACAAAATATAAAGAAATATCATTACAAGCCAAAGAATCAATTAAAGATTATAAACAAGAAGTTTTTGGAGCTAAAATGATTGATATATATAAAAAAGCTATTGAAGAAAATAAAAGATCGATAATAGAAAGTTATGAAACAGAAAAAGACCGAGAAACACAAAAGGAATTGAAAAATTCATGATAAATAAAAAATTCAAAAATAACAAAATAATTGTTTTTTTTGAATTTTTTTTTTTTTTTTTTTTTTTATTTACTATGATATTTTTTAAAAAATTAATGATTTTTTTAACAAAAAAATATCGATTTTACTTTAATAATCCTAAAAAGAAGTTCTAAATAAATACAATTAGGGTATATATGAACTGCATCCATATATTTAAACAAGAAAAAAATAAAATCTAATTGAAATTCTTCAAATAATAATATTTTTTTCATTTTTTTTATATTAAAATTATAATACATTTTTTGAAAATAAATTTCTATTTCGACATATATAAAAATAATAAATATTATTTTTTGTCAAAAAATTCATACTCATTATATATATGCGAACAAAAGAGAAAAATTCCCTTAAAAAAATAAAAAATTAAAAAAAATAAAAATTTTATTTATCAGTATTAGAAATTTAATTATATTTTTGTATTTTTTTAAAAATAGGATATAAACAAAAATGACGAAAGAAGAAATACTTCGAAAAAAAGAAATCGAATTATTACAATTAGTAATTAGTTATCAAAAACCCAACTTCAGAGAATTAATTTTTACTTTAATCAAAATTTATAAAAAATATTTTAAAATTAATGATCTTTTAAAATTATTAAAAATCAATAAAAATTCTTACTATTATTGGATTAAAAATAAACCTCAAAAAGAAAAAAAAGAAAAAGAATATAACAAAATAACCAAAAGAATCGGAAAATTATGTAAAGAAAATAATTTTTCGTTCGGATACAGAAAAATAAAAATTCTTTATTTTCAAACTTATAATAAAATCGTTAACAATAAAAAAGTTTTAAAAATAATGAACGAAAATGAATGGTTAATGAAATATAGACAACCATTTAGTAAAACAAATCTTCATAAAAAATACCCAGAACAAAAATATAATTTAATTAATTTAAATTTTAAATCAGAAAAACCATTTCAAAAAATATATACTGATTTAACTTGTTTTAACACCGAAAATGGAAAATTTTGGTTATCAGCTATAATTGATGGTTTTAATAATCAAATTTTATCTTCTGTAATAGGGATAAATCCTGATTTAGAATTAGTCAAAAAAACTTTTCGTAAACTACCTAAATTAAAAGAACCTTGTATTATTCATTCAGATCAAGGAAGCGTTTATCAAAGTATCAAATTTAAAAATTTTTTAAGAAAAAGAGGTTTTTTAATTAGTATATCTCGAAAAGCTTTCCCTAGTGACAACGCTATCATTGAATCTTATTTTGGAACTTTAAAAGGTTATTTAAAAGAAAATACAAATTCTTTATATAAAGAAAATTTTCATACATTAAAACAAAAAATAAAAAAATTTACTTATTATTATAATAAAAGTTGGATATTTGCTAAATTCAATTATAAATCTCCTTTGCAATATCTTAAATTTAAAAAAATAAATCAATAATTTTAAATAACGTTTTTTAAAAAAACAACTATTTGAATATATTGAAAAAAATAATGGAATTAACATTTAAATTATTTAAATTTCTAGATACGAAAATAAATAAAATTATTTCATAGCTAGAAAATTTTCATAATATGAAACTATATTTTTTAAATTAGTCATAAATATAAACATTTATTTATTGAGAATTTTTTTGTAATGTAAATTGAGGAACCTTAAGTTCTGCTTTTGAATTTTTTTGTTCCATAATTAGTTTTTGTATTTTTTCATAATTAGGATTTTGTTGTTGTAATTCTGTATATTCTATTTCTTTTTCTTGAATATTTTCTTCTACTTTATTTTTTTGTTTTTGTAAATTTTCTATTAAACTTGAATATGTTTCTTTTTCTGTCGATTCTGCTCTTTTTTTCTCTAATTCTTCTATAGATTGTTCGTATTCACTTATCCATTTGCCATATTCAGCTAATTCTTTATCATTTGATTTAATAGTTTTTATTTTTAATTGTCTCACATTTTCAATAATCGCATTATCATTTATTTTCTCTTTATAATTTTTGTATTCTTTTTCAGCAACAAGATATTCTGCTTCTAATTTAGCCAATTCAGAATTAATTTCATTAGTATATACTTTTAATAAATCTGCACTTATCATTTTAGGTTCTTCTCCTTGTTTTTGTGTTAAAGATTCTATAATTCTATAAATACGATGTCCTTTTGGAATCGTGATTGAAGGTTTATTTTCCTTTATATTATTATTTCTTTGGAAAATAATATTTCCTTGTGAAAAAATAAATCCTGTTTTTGAAGTTAATAAATCAGTTATTTTAGCAAAAACCTTGAAAACAGTGTTAAATAAACTACCAAAAAAAGATGAATTTTCTCTTTCCCAAGCTTCAGCGTTCTGTCTAAGTAATATTAAATGATATTTCAAAGTTTGAAAAGCTTCTTGTTCTGTTTTGATTTCTTCAATTTTAGCATTTATTGAATTAATGTTATTTTGAATTTCTTTTTTTCTTGCTTCCACAGAAACTATTTGTTCTAACATTATTTTAAGTTCTTTGTCTAATAAATTCATAGATTTTACAAGATTTTCTTTAAAATTTTCTGCTATTTTTAATTGTTTAATCAAAGATTCTTCAGTTTTTTCCAATTTTTGAATTTTAATTTTGGAATTTGTTATTTCTTCTACTATTTTGATTTGTTTTCTTTGTAATTCCTCTATTTCGTTATATATTTTTTCTCTTTTTTGACTATTAATTTCTTTTTTTATTTCTTCTTCTTTTTCTTTAATTTCGTTTTCAATTTTTATTTTTTCTTTTTCTAAATCTATTAATTTGCCTTTTTCAATAGATATTTCTGTTTGGACATCAGTTAATTGTGATTTAATTTTGGTAATATTAGCTTCATTTTCTTCTAATGTCATTTTTATTTTTTCTTTTTCTAATTCAGAAATTTGTTTAGATTCATAAAGTTGTTTTAATGTTTTTTCGGTATCATTGAGTTCTTTTTTCCAATCAGAAGATATTCCTTTATATTTATTTATTAAATTGTCGTATTTTTCAATAGTTCCATCAACTTCTAAAATCAATTTATCATAATTTTTTGTTATAGATTCTTGTGGTTTTCTGAAGAAAAAAAACCAAACAACGATCGCCAACGATGTCAAAACTAAAATATAAATAAAATTTTCTTTTAAAGAAGAACGGCCACGTATTTTATTAATTATAAAAACAATAAATAATATAGCTAAAAATACTAAAAACCATATTAAATATTGGCGGAAATTAAATAATCCACCGATTACACTAAAAGGAAAAAACATCTTTAAATTCCTTTCTTTTTTTCAAAATCAACATTTTTTTAAAAAAATATTTATTAATGTTTTTTTGAATTGAAAAAAATAAATTTTTATTTTTTATTTAATTTTAAAACGTTTTCAGCCTTTTCTAAAGATATCAATGTTTCATCTATTATTACTCGATAAGCTTTTTTTAAATCTTCCGTATTAATTGATTTACATTCACAACAATTTCCTAAAATACTCATCTCTGTTTTTTTTCTTTGTTTGTTTTTCTCGAAGAAAATTTTATTATTTTCGAAACGTTCTTTATGCTCTGGATGTAAACATTCTTTTTTACCTTGTGAATTAGTAATTTCTCGATCAATAGATGCTAAACTAGCTTCTTTTACTAAACTTTCTAAAACACGATAAGCTTTTTTATAATGTTTTTCAATAGGAATTTCGACTAAAAGTCCATTAATGTTTTTTTCATATTGAAGAGGCAAAAATTCTAAAGCTAAATTAATATTTTCTAATAAAAATTCTTTAGCTTCTTTAGTAATTGGAAATTGATTATATTTTAATATGTCGTTCAATTGTTCTTTTCTTTCTTCTTGAGTCCCTGGTGTTAATTCAATACGATGAGTAAAACGAGATAAAATAGCAGATTCGATACCATCAATATGATTAGTAGCACCGATGACAAAAATAGGTTGGTCTAAATTACGTTCTTCTGGACGTGGTTCTAATTGGATTTTAAATTCGTTAACAACATTGGCAATTTCAGAACCAGGTTTCAAACTATCAATATTTAAAAAAATATTTTCGCATTCATCTAAAAAAATAATAGCTCCTTTACCACTTTTGACAGCTACCTCTTTAGCTAAATCGAACAATTCTTTTACCATTTTAGGAGCTTTTCCGACTAACTCTTGTGCAAAAATAGAACAAGATACTTCAATAAAAGGAACTTCCGCTTCTCTAGAAATCGAACCAGCAAAAATAGTTTTTCCGCATCCAGGAGTTCCGTACATCATTAACCCAGTAGGAACAGATACTTTGCCTCTATTTTTGAAAGATTCTTTATTTTTGAAAAAATTAATAAAACCTTTAGCAATTGCCTTAGGTTCTTTTAATGATGATAATTCGTTAAAACTAGGAAATTTATCATAATTTTTAGCTACAAAATTTTCGCTTTTTAAAAAAATATTTTTCTCATATTCATTTGGATTTTTACTTGGTTTATTTTCGGATTGTTGACTATCATTTATAAATCCTTGTTGTTCTTTTAATTCAATATCTTTTTTAATATTTTTGAGGCTATTATTCATATAATTATTAAATTTTTCCAATTTCAAAATATTTTTATTAATATATTCGATATTATTTTCATTTTGGATATTTTTTTTATGATTTTGTAAAATATAAAAAATTAAAATAAAAGAAACAAAAAATAAAATGAAAAATAAAAAATTACTAAAAGAAAATATTTTATTATACCATTTGGTTTCGTTATCTTTTTCCATATTTTTAATTTTTACCTTCTTTTTTTAAAAAAATAATAACCATAATAAAAATTATTTTTTATTAATATTCATTACTTCTTGAGTTATTAAACTATTACCGCCTGTAATAGCATTTCCTTGTTTGTCCACTATGTCATAATCATATATTAAAAAAAGCTTAGGTTCATTAGCGTTAATTATATTTTTTTGTTCTATTTTAGTAAAAATTTTAATTTGTTGAGTTTCATTTTCGTTCATTGCTTCAAAACAAGGTTTTTGTTCGTCTTTGTAAAATAACTTATTATCATTTGCATCAGTTGTAATTATTTCTATATTGAAATATTCTTTTGGATTCAAAAATGTATTTTGACTATCGAAATTTACTTCAATTTTCAAAAATAAAGGTTCTTTTATCGTCATTCCTTTAGAAAAAAGAGTAGCTATATGTTCAATTTTGATAAGATGTTCATATTTATTTTGATTCAAATTAGGTACAGAAATAGGAAGAAGAAATTTATCCAGATTATTTTTATCACTTCCTTCTATTTCTAAAATAGGAAAATTGTTTAATAATTTAATTTCTTCTTTTTTTTGTTTAAATAAATGATTCGAATAAGCTATTACCAAAGAAAATATCAAAAACAAAAAAATGAATAATCCAAAAACAAAAAACAAAATTTTCAATTTATTTTTCTTCATTTTTTAATCCTTTTTTGGAAAAATATTTTTTATAATTTTATTTATCTTCTTTTGATTCAGAAATATTTGGTTCATTGGAAGAGAATATTTTGTCTTTTATCAATTGATTGTCATTCATTAAAATATCTATAAGTTTTTTTGATTCAGAGAATTTATTTTTTAATTCATCAACTTCTTTAGATGTTTTATCTTTTTCCGAATTATCGTTTTTAAGTTGATTCAACAACGTTTCTGCTTCTAAAATCATTTTATTATTTTTGTTTTCGACAGTATTCGAGCTGTTTTCTTCTTGGGATTTTTTTTCTATTTCTCCTGAATTAGTCAATTCGTTTGTTTTTGTTTTATCATTTTTAAAATCTGAATTATTTTTTTCTAACAAAGAATTTTTTATTTCTAATTGAATAATTTTTTTCTGTAATTCTTTATTATCCAGTTCATCTTCAAAATTAGAATTAGATGAGTTTTTAAATAATTCGTAAAATAAATTTATATCTCTGATAGATTTTCGAAATTCATTACGTAATTGAGTTAATTCTGATAATTTATTAGGATTTTGAAAAATATTATAAAAATTTCCATCTTGCGAAATTTCAGTATCGCCTGTTTCCGATCGAATACTTTTATTATTGTCGTCATATCCAAAAGAAAATATAGTTAACAAAATAGATATAAACAAAACAAAAGGTAAAATAATTTTTAAAAAAAATTTTTTTATTTCAAAATTCATATCTCTTTTTTCTCTTTCTTTTCTTAAAAAAAAGAAACTAAATTACTCTAGTTTCTTTATAAATTTAAAAATATAATAAATTAAAAACTGTTACCCAAAAATCGCTTTCACATACTTTTTTTATAAATAGAATTTATAAATTAAAAAAAAATATTGAAAAGTTCTTATAATGTCCTTATAATTAAAACAAAAATAAAATATTTGTTATTTTGACAAGATATATATTTAATCTGGTTCCTGAAAATTTTTATTAATATAAAAAATTTGACTTCGGACTAAATTCAACAAATTATTTTTTATAAAAGACAAATCAGAATAAGAAATTTTTTTATAATTCAAAACAAAATATAAATTATGAACCCATTTCTTTTTTTATTCAATATCTATTCGTCCTTTTTTAATTATTTTTTTATTTTCTTAAATAAAGCATACATTTCATAAAATAAATTTTATATTTTATATACTTTTGTAATACTTTTGTAAAAAAATAAATAAATATTTTATTATTTTTTAAAATTTATTTTTCAGTTTAATTAAAGCGTTGTCTTTATATTTGTAAATTTGTTGTTTGGTTATATTTAATTTAGAAGTTATTTGATCGAAAGTAAAAATGGGTTGATAATTATTGTGAACATTATCAGAAGGAATACCGTAAATATACTTTAAAACCTTATATTCTACCAAACTTAATTTTTTCTTCATTCTATTTAAAAATAACTCATGATAAATTTGTTTCATATATATTTGATGCGGATTAAGATATTTAGTGAAAAAATTCATATGTTCTGAATCGTAGTTTTGAATAGATTCTTGAGAAGAAAGCGACGTCGCATTTTGATGTCGTTTTTTTTCTTTCTTATTTTGGTTATAATCCCTTGTAGGAATCGAAGGACAATGACTTATTCGAATCAAGTTATCAATTTGTTGTTTTATTTTTCCTTTTGCGTAAGTAACAAAATCGCATTTATATTTTTCTAACGAATAATTTATTAAGATATAATCCATAACTAAAATACCTTCATTCAATAAATCTTTTTTTTCTAAAATTCTGGGATAATATTTAATTTTATAAACAATATCAAAAATAATATTTTCGTAAAATAATAAAAAAATTTGTTCGCGAATTTTATTGTTATTTTTGTTCTCTTTAGTGTAAATTAAAAACAATTCATTAATTTCATTAGTTTTTTGTATATAATTTGTTATTTTATTTATCATTTAATAATATTCCTTTTTTTTATTTTTTATAAATTAATTTTATTAAATATAAAAAAATAAAAATTAAAAACAATAAATAATCTTATATATAGGGTGCAGTTTCTAATGATATATAATTTTTTATTTGAAACAAAAATAAATTCCATTTTATTCTAATGGAAGACATAATTTAGAAAAAATAAAAATTATTTTATATTTTTGTATTAAATATAAGGATATTTACGATAATAAAATATCTCATAAAATTAAAAAAAATAAGAAATATGTTTTAATATTCATCTAATATCACTATTTTTTAAATTTTTAAAAAATT
>NZ_JBGGGR010000005.1:0-15426 GCF_041276565.1 'Camptotheca acuminata' phytoplasma | reverse complement strand
AAAAAAAGCCAAGATAAGATTCGCCAAGGTTTAAAATAGAGGATTAGCTCAGTTGGGAGAGCGTCTGCCTTACAAGCAGAATGTCGGGGGTTCAAGTCCCTCATCCTCTACCATCTTTTTTATCAACATATGCCAAAATAGCTCAATAGGTAGAGCAACTGACTTGTAATCAGTAGGTTACGGGTTCGATTCCTGTTTTTGGCACCATTAATAATTTTTAAATATTGACGTCCCGTTAGCTCAGTTGGTAGAGCACTTGACTTTTAATCAAGGTGTCAAAGGTTCGAGTCCTTTACGGGATACCATTTGTATTTTTTTAAATAAAAAATTATATAAAACATTTTTTATTTTTTTATTTGCCTGGATGGTGGAATTGGTAGACACGTGGGACTTAAAATCCCATGGTTGTAAAGCCGTGCCGGTTCAAGTCCGGCTCTAGGTACCAAAATATGGGGTTTTAGCTCAGTTGGTAGAGCACCTGTCTTGCACACAGGATGTCAGCGGTTCGAATCCGCTAAACTCCACCATTTAAATTAAAAATAAAATGTTATAATATAATTTGTTTGAGAAAATATAAAACAAAGGGCGGTATAGCTCAGTTGGCTAGAGCGCTCGGTTCATACCCGTGAGGTCGAGGGTTCAAATCCCCCTACCGCTACCAACAAAATAGGACCTGTAGCTCAGTTGGTCAGAGCTACCGGCTCATAACCGGTTGGTCGTAGGTTCGAATCCTGCCAGGTCCACCATTACTTAAAAAAAGTTGGAGAAATACCCAAGCGGTTGAAGGGGCCAGTCTTGAAAACTGGAAGATCCGAAAGGATGCGAGGGTTCGAATCCCTCTTTCTCCGCCAACTTTTGTAATTTTATTTTTAAATGTTATTTTTTTAATAAGTTTTATATATATCGCGGGATAGAGCAGTTTGGTAGCTCGTCGGGCTCATAATCCGAAGGTCGTAGGTTCAAATCCTTCTCCCGCAACCAAATAAAATTTTTGAAATTTATAAAAAAAGGTCTGGTGGTGTAGCGGTTAACATGCTTGCCTGTCACGCAGGAGATCGCGGGTTCGATTCCCGTCCAGACCGCCATTTATTATATCAAAAAATAAGGGGGCTCTGTAGCTCAGTCGGTAGAGCAGTGGCCTGAAGAGCCTCGTGTCGGCAGTTCGATTCTGCCCGGAGCCACCATTCTAAAAATTATTAATTTAATGTTTTTAAAGTTGCATTTTTTAAAAAAAATTTTTTGTGTAAAATAGTTGGCATTAGAAAGAAAAAAATTATTGAATAAATTCAAATTTTTTTTAAAAAACGTTAATTTTTATTTTATTGTTATCTTTTTTTTAATTTTTAATTTTTCTTTTGTTAAGGCAATGCCACAAAACAATAAGAAAGATGATATCGAAAAAAATAAACTATCAGTCAATATTTTAGTTGTAGAGAAAGACAAAAAACAAAAAGATAATAAAGACCAAAACAATAAGGATGAAGACAAAATATATTTCAATTCTAAAAATGAAGAAGTAAAAATTTTAAAGTATGATAAAAATGTGATTTCTTCACCAAAAGATAATACAAATGTTGTTTCTTCATCTAATAAAGAAGATGTTTTATCATTTTCTGAACCTTCTTCATCAAAAAAAGAAAATAAAAAATTATTAAATCAAAATTATGTGAAAGATTTTTCTAAAAAACATTCTATTATTTCTTGGAAACATAATTTAGGTTCTTTATTTTCTAAAAAAATAAAATTATTTTACGATATCGAAGGCGCTAAAGTTATTTCATGTGAATCTTTTAAAGAATGGTTGAATTTAAAACAATTCATTTTTTATTTATTTCAATATCACATTCCTAAAATTGATTTTGTATTTGATTTTTTAAATATTTCAGGTTTAAAAGAAGAATTTATTGATAATAGATACGATAAAATAGGTTTAGAATTAGTTTCTTTTTTTTCTTTGTTGAAAAAAGATCCTTCTTTAGGATATTTTTATTTTAAAGATTTAAATCGAAATGATGTTAATTTTGTAAATGTTTCTTTGTGCAACTGTAAAGTTTCTAGTCATTCTATTGTGAATTTAATTTTAGAAATAATTAATTTTCAAAAAGAAGACTTAATTATTTTCAAAAATCATTTAATGGAATATTTAAATCATTTAAGAGAGATGTCTGAAAAACATGAAATATCTTCCGACCATTTAAATATATCTATTGAAGAATTTTTAGATCGTATTATTGATACTACCGATATTGAAATGTTGGATAAAAATTTAGTTTTACATTTAGTAAAAACGATTATTTTAAAATTTATTCCAAAAGCGTTTTCTCTTCATTTTTCTTTAGATCATAAAAATATTAAACCAACAAAAGAAATGAATTTCGATATTTCTTTAAAAGAAGAACATAAAACTATCGGTTTTGTGTTAAAAATAAAAAAGAATAAAGATAATAAAGTTTTTCTTTATTTTTATGAAATTTTTCAAGACGAATTTAAGAACGAAGAAAATTTAAGATTAATAGATAGTATAGCTATTTTTGATACAAATAAACAAGAACATTTATTTTTTAATCATTTGATTATTAATATAACTCAAAATAAAAATATTTTTTTCAAAAAAACTAATTTATTTGGCGTTAAAAAGATATAATTTAGATTTATTTTAAAAAATTTATGTGATTAAGAATTAGATATATTGTATAATTAATTTATAATTTTTATTTTCAAAAAATAATTTAAATACCGAAAATAAAATTAAATTATCAAAAAAAGGCAGAAAATATGAATTTGTTCAATAATATTGATTCTAAAGAAGTTACTGAAAATGATTTTCTTGTTATAATTGAAATTCCTCAAGGTAGCAGAAAAAAATATGAAATAGATAAAGAAACTGGTTTATTAAAATTAGATCGTATTTTAAAAACTTCTTTCGTTTATCCTTCTAATTATGGTTTTATTCCTTTAACTTTTTGTGATGATAATGATCCTTTAGATGTTTTCGTTTTATCACAAGAAATTTTGGATCCTATGGTTTCAGTGAAATGCCGACCTCTTGGTTTGATCAGAATGATTGACAATAATGAACTTGATGAAAAAATTATCGCTGTTCCAATCAATGATCCAGCTATGGCGTCTTTCCAAAATATTGAAGATGTCCCTGTTCATTTATTAGAAGAAATGAAACACTTTTTATTACATTATAAAGATTTAGATAATAAATCTGTTGTTATAGAAAAAATAGAAGATAAATCAAAAGCTTTGATAGCTATAAAAAATTCTTTATCAAGATATCAAGAATTAAAAAAATAATCCTTAATTTTTTTCAGGATTATTTGATTTAATTCCTGAAAGATTTAAATATGAATTAATTTTTTTAATGAAAAAAATAAAGTGATTTATAATAATGATAAAAACTATTCTTGTTAATAAAAAAGTTTCTTATGATTATTTTTTAGAAAAAAAATATGTCGCAGGGATCCAGTTATTAGGTAACGAAGTTAAATCTATTAGATTGAAAAAAGTTAATTTCGATAATGCCTACGTGAATTGTGAAAATGATGAAATTTTCGTTTATAACATGTTTATCTCTAAATATGATTTCAGTAATAAATTTGATTTTGTAGAAAATAGAAAAAAAAAACTTTTATTAAAAAAAAGAGAAATTCTTCAAATTAAAAATAAAATCAAAATTAAAGGTTTAAGTGTTGTTCCAACAAAAATTATTTCTGATAGAAATTTATTAAAATTAGAAATTTATTTAGTTAAAGGTAAAAAAAATTACGATAAAAGAGTATCATTAAAGAAAAAAGATGCTGTAACAAGAATAAAAAAAGATTTAGAAAATATATAGCCTCTAAAATATAATTTTTTTACAAAAATAAAAAGAAAGTTGACAATTGTTTTTAAAAATAAACAATGTTGGACTTTCTTTTTTTATTATTTATTTGAATTTGAATAATTTGATTATTAGATAAAAAATAAATTTTTATTTTCTTATTATAGAATTCAATATAGATTCTTCAATTGATTTCGCTATTGGTTGAGCGATTTTTTGAATAGAAGAATATATTCGATATGAGAAATTTATTAAACGAGTTCTTAAATCATCTTTTCCTAAACCAAATTTCGTTAATTGAATAGCCCAATCTCCTGTCAACGGAATTTTGTTAAAAAATAATTGGTCAAACACAGAATATGCAACAGCACCGACAAAACAACCTAAAATAAAAGCTATCACAAACATTAAAATTGTATTGAATTTCATTTTTTTCCTTTGAATAATTGTTTATTGTTTTTTTATAAAATATAAATTTGTATTTTAATAAAAATGAATAGTATTCATTATTTTTATTTTTAAATTAAAAAACACATATATATAAATTTTTTTTATAAAATTTTTATATACTATTATTATAAAATATTTTAATTTTATGATAAATAAATTATTTTATAATAATATTCTATATTATTTTTAATATTCTATATTATTTTTTTATTTTTATTTATATTTTGAGAAAAAATTCTTCTTTTTCAAAATATATTTTTGATATAAAAAATATTATAATATTTACAGTAATTAAAATAATTTTTTGAATTAATTATTTTTTCTTTTTCATAAATCAAAGGAGTAATTCGGTATATATGTCATATATTAACAAGATTTTAGCCCGTGAAGTTTTAGATTCTAGAGGAAATCCTACTGTAGAAGTAGAAGTTTTCACTACTTCAGGTTGTGTGGGAAAATCTATTGTTCCTTCAGGAGCTTCTACTGGGCAATATGAAGCAGTAGAATTAAGAGATAACGATCCTAAAAGATTTTTAGGAAAAGGAGTTCTTAAAGCTGTTCAAAATATATTAGAAATTATTGCGCCAAAATTAAAAAACATTTCTGTTTTAGAACAAAAATTAATAGATCAAATGTTAATCGATTTAGACGGAACACCTAATAAATCAAGTTTAGGAGCTAATGCTATTTTAGGAGTTTCTTTAGCATGTGCTAAAGCAGCAGCTAAATTTTTAAATTTAGAATTTTATGAATATGTAAGTGGTATCCAACCTAAACAATTACCTGTTCCGATGATGAATATTGTTAATGGTGGAGCTCATGCTTCCAATAATATTGATTTTCAAGAATTTATGATTTTGCCAGCTAATTTTACTTCTTTTAAAGAAGCTTTACGTTGTGGCACAGAAGTATTCCATCATTTAGGTAAAATTTTAAAACAAAAAAAATTATCTACTACTGTAGGTGATGAAGGTGGATACGCACCTGATTTTAACTCTAATGAAGAAGTTTTAGAAAATATTATGCAGGCTATTACTAACGCTGGTTATCAACCTGGAAAAGATGTTTTTTTAGGTATGGACGTAGCTGCTTCAGAATTTTTTGATCAAAATAAAAAAGCATATATTTTATCTTCTGACAAAAGCAAATTACTTAAAAGCGAAGATTTAATTTCTTATTACGAAAAATTAATCGCTCAATATCCTATTATTTCTATTGAAGACGGTTTAGATGAAAACGATTGGGACGGATGGCAACTTTTAACTAAAAGATTAGGCAATAAAGTTCAATTAGTGGGAGATGATTTGTTTGTTACTAACGTTAAAAAATTAAAAGAAGGAATTGAAAAAAAAATTGGGAATTCTATTTTAATTAAATTAAATCAAATCGGAACATTAACAGAAACTTTAGAAGTAATTGAATTAGCTAAAAAAAATTCTTACACAGCAGTTATTTCACATCGTAGCGGAGAAAGTGAAGATACTACAATAGCTGATTTAGTGGTAGCAACTAACGCAGGACAAATTAAAACAGGTTCTTTATCTCGTAGCGATCGTATCGCTAAATACAATAGATTATTAAGAATTGAAGAAAAATCAAAAAAAATTCCTTTTTTAGGATTAGAAAATTTTAATAATTTTAAAAAATAATTTCAGAAGAATTTTTTTAAAAAAATTATTTTTTGAAAAAGCTATATAAAAATTTATTTTTTTGAAAATAGATTTTTAATAGAGAGGATTTTTTAATATTTTGAATAAATTTGTTGGTTTGATTATTTTAGACGGTTTAGGATTATCTTCCCAAAAAGACAATAACGCTTTTTGTTTAGCCCAAACTCCTTATTTAGATTCTTTATTTCAAAAATTTCCTCATGCTACTTTAGAATCCTTTGGGGGTGCGGTAGGTTTACCCGACGGCCAAATGGGAAATAGTGAAGTAGGACATTTAAATTTAGGAGCGGGTCGGATTGTTAATCAATATTTAACACAAATAAATAAATCTATCATTGATAAATCTTTTTTTCAAAATGAAAGTTTTTTAAAAGCTGTTGAAAATGTTAAACAAAAAAACAGTAAATTGCATCTTGTTGGATTGGTTTCTGATGGAGGAGTTCATTCACAGTTAGAACATTTTGAAGCTTTACTGGAATTAGCGAAACAACAAGGTCTTCAAAGTAAAACATATTTACACGCTTTCACAGATGGTAGAGATGTTGATCCACATTCAGGGATAGAATATATTCGACGCATTCTTGATGATGGTTTTCAATTGGCTTCTGTGAGCGGAAGATATTATGCTTTAGATCGTGATAACAATTGGGATCGTATCAATTTAGTTTATGATATGTTAGTGTTGAAAAAAGCTCCTGTGGTGAACGATCCTTTAGAAGCTATCGCTGCTTCTTATAAAGAAGGAGTGAGTGATGAATTTATTAAACCTTTTATTGTGAATTCTCATGGCTTAATTGATGAAAATGATAGTATCATTTTTGTTAATTTTCGCTCTGACAGAATTATGCGTTTAGCGACTGCTTTTTCTAATCCTTTTGAAACTGTTCATTTTACTTCTCCAGGAAAAACTAATTTTCAATCTGAGAATTTATTTCAAAATCTTTCCATAGTAACAATGACTTTTTATTCTCAATATACTCGAGGATTAATCGCTTTTGAACCTTTAAGTTTAAAAAATATGTATGGAGAAGTTATTTCTCAAAACGGATTGCACCAATTAAGAATCGCTGAAACAGAAAAATATCCTCATGTTACTTTCTTTTTTGACGGTGGGAAAGAAAAAAATTTTTTGAATATGGATAAAATTTTAGTTCCTTCTCCTAAAGTCAAAACTTATGATTTACAACCAGAAATGAGTGCTTTTATAGTGGCCGAAAAAGCTCAAGAAGCTATTTTATCAAGAAAATATCAAACTATGATTTTGAATTTCGCTAATCCAGATATGGTCGGTCATACTGGCTCATTAGAAGCCGCTATTAAAGCAGTGGAAGCAGTTGATAAATGTTTACAAAAAGTTGTAACAGCCATTTCAGATATTGGTGGCATCGCTTGTATTGTGGCAGATCATGGAAACGTAGAACAAATGACTGACGCTGAAGGAAAACCTCATACAGCACATACTACTAATTTAGTACCTGTTATTGTCACTCGTCAAAATATTCGTTTAAGAAATGGTGTTTTGAGTGATGTTGCGCCTACTTTATTAGAATTACTTGAAATTCCACAACCTCAAGAAATGACTGGAAAAACTTTAATTATTCCTAATGAATAATTAAATAGACATAAAAGTTGAAAAGAAAAATTATTTTTAGTTATATAAAAATATTTTTTCTTTTCAGAAACTTTTATACTATTAGTAGTTGTTTTTAAAATATATTATTTTTTCATAGTTTAAAATTTTTTTTATTAAAAAAATAAAGGACTTTATTATAAATGGAAAAAAGAGTCGAAAACAAGAAAATAGCAGTTTTAACTTCAGGTGGTGACTCTCCTGGAATGAATAGTGCAATTCAAGCTATTTTTTTATCAGCGAAGAAGCAAAATTATACTGTTTATGGAGTAAAAGATGGTTATTTAGGTTTATATAATAATCAAATTGAAATTCTCCATATAGATGATTGTTCTCGTGTTATTAATACATCAGGAACTTTTTTAGGAACAGCTCGCTCTCTTTCTTTTAAGAATGAAACAACTATAAGACAACAATGTGCTCAAAATTTAAAAAATTTAGGGATTCATCAATTAATCGTTATTGGTGGAGATGGTTCTTATCATGGAGCAATGAAATTAGAAGAATTAGGTATTCAATGTATAGGTCTTCCAGCTACTATTGATAACGATATTAATAAAACAGATTTTACTATTGGTTTTAGTACTTCTGTAAACAATGTTTTAGACGCAATTGAAAAATTACGCGATACTTCTTTATCACATAACAGATGTACTATTATAGAAGTTATGGGAAGATACCGTGGTGATTTAGCTTTATATGGTGGACTCGCTGCAGGAGTAGATTTAATCGTAACTAAAGAAAATAATATTAATAAACAATTTATTTTAGACAAAGTAAAAAAATTAAAAGAACAAAATAAAAGACACGTTATTATCGTTATTACTGAAAATATTTTTAACGTACATGAATTAGCGAAAGAAGTGGAAAGTTTTAGTGGTTTTGAAACTAGAGCTCAAGTATTAGGACATATTCAAAGAGGCGGAATACCTACAGTTGAAGATCGTGTTTTAGCTACTCGTATGGGTCATTACGCTATTCAATTATTAAATCAAAATATTCATAATTGTGGTATCAGTTTGAGAAAACAAAAAATGACTCATTTTCACTTTGAAGATATTTTTGATGATTCAAACAAAGTGCCGAATGAACTTTTTGATATCGTCAATGAATTAACTGTTTGATTCAAAAATTTTTTTTGATTTAAATTATTTTATTTTTAGTCATAAATTTGAAAATCCAAATAAATATTTTTAGAAAAAAATAAAATAATTTTTTTCATTTTGAATATTTAATGAATTTCTTTTGATAATTATTTAAATATTATTGTTTTTAGACAATTATATTATGTTTATTAATTTAATTTTGTTAAAATGATAAAGTGGAGATATTTTTTTAATGAAAAAAACACTTACTAATTTAGATTTAATGTATATCAAAGATAAAAAGGTTTTGTTGAGAGCTGATTTAAATGTTCCTTTAGAAAAAGGAATTATCACTGATGATACTAGAATCAAAGCCGTTTTACCTACTTTAGAATATCTTCGATTACATCAAGGTAAAATAATTATTTTTTCTCATTTAGGAAGAATTAAAAAAGAAGAAGATTGTAAAAATTTAAGTTTAAAAGTGGTATCCGAAAGATTATCTTTTTATTTAAAAAGTAATGTCGTTTTTGTTCCTGCGACAAGAGGTCCTTTACTTGAAAAAGCGATTAATGATTTATTACCTGGAGATGTTTTATTAGTCGAAAATACTCGTTTTGAAGATTTAGAGAACAAAAAGGAAAGTCATAATGATTCTGAGTTAGGAAAATATTGGGCTTCTTTAGGAGATCTTTTTGTTAATGACGCTTTTGGAACAGCACATCGTTCACATGCTTCCAATGTAGGAATTTCAACCAATATACAACATAAATGTTTTGGTTTTTTAATAGAGAAAGAAATTAATTTTTTAAAAAAAATTATGGGAGAACCTGAAAGACCTTTAGTAGGAATTTTAGGTGGTTCTAAAGTATCTGATAAAATCCAAATAATCAAAAATATTTTGAAAAAAGTAGATTTTCTTTTAATTGGTGGTGGAATGTCATTTACTTTTTTTAAAGCTCTTGGGCATGAAATCGGAACTAGTTTATTAGATGAAAGTTCTCTTGATTTTGTCAAAGAATTATTATCATCTTCTGAAGGGAAAAAAATTATTTTATCTCAAGATGTTGTTTGTGGTAAAGAATTTTCACCAGAAACAGAAGCTTTAGTTTTTGATTCTGATAAAATTCCTTCTAATGTTATGGGTTTAGATATTGGACCTAAAACAGTTGCTCTTTTTAAACATCATATTATGTCAGCGAAAACTATTTTTTGGAATGGTCCTTTAGGTGTTTTTGAATTTGAAAAATTTTCAAAAGGAACAAAAGCGATTGCAGAAATAGTAAATGGTTTAAAAGATAAAGCAGTTACTATTGCGGGCGGCGGTGATATCGCTGCAGCATTAGCTAAGTTTAAATTAAATAATAATTTAAGTCATATTTCTACTGGTGGAGGAGCTTTTTTAGAATTTCTCGAAGGTAAAGAAATGCCAGCTTTAGAAGATATTGAAAAAAATTTAAATATATAGGTGAAAAATATTATGAAAACAAAAATAGCTATTAATGGTTTAGGACGTATCGGAAAATTATCTTTTCGTGCTCTTTTTGATAACCCAAAAATTGATATCGTAGCAGTTAACGATTTATCTTCTCCAGAAACTTTAGCTTATCTTTTAAAATATGATACTGCACAAGGAAATTACAAAAAAGATAGTATTAGTTTTGGAAAAGATTTTTTAATGGTTGATAATAAAAAAATCGCTGTTTTACAGGAAAGAAATCCAAAAGATTTACCTTGGAAAAACTTAGGGGTTGATATCGTTTTAGAATGTACTGGTTTTTTTACATCTGAAGAAAAATCTCGTTTACACATCGAAGCAGGTGCTAAAAAAGTTTTAATTAGTGCTCCTTCTGCATCTGAAAACGTGAAAACTATTGTTTACAACGTTAACGACGACATCTTAACTAAAGATGACGAAATTATTAGTGGAGCTTCTTGTACTACTAATTGTTTAGCTCCAATTGTTCAAGTTTTAAATGATAATTTTGGTGTTAGTAAAGCTTTTATGACTACTATTCACAGTTATACTAGCGATCAATCTTTAATAGATCAAACACATCCAAAAGGTATTTGGACTAGAAGAGGAAGAGCAGCAGCTCAAAATATGGTTCCAAGTTCTACAGGAGCAGCTAGAGCAATTGGTTTAGTTATTCCAGAATTAAAAGGTAAAATCGACGGAACAGCTATTAGAGTTCCAAGTATTACTGGTTCTTTAGTTGATTTAACAACAGAATTAGATAAAGAAGTAACTGTTGAAATGGTAAACGAAGTTTTCAAAAAAAACAGTAACGAAACTTTAGCTTTTATTGAAGATCCTATTGTTTCTTCTGATGTTATTGGTACAAGTTATGGTTCTTTATACGATTCTCACACTCTTCAAATTTTAAAAGAAAAACCTCGTTTTATCAAATTAATTTCTTGGTATGACAACGAAATGAGTTATGTAAGCCAATTAACACGTTTACTTTTGAAAATAACACGTTTACTTTAAAAAATAAAGAAAATAAATTTTTTCAGAACAAAAAGTTCATCTAAGGAAGGTAAGAAATCAATTGTTGACTTCAGATAAAAAAATTATTCAAAAAGCACATGAAAACAAATACTCTATTATTCAAGTGAATATTAATAATTTAGAATGGATAAAAGCTGCTTTAGAAACTGTTGAAGAATTAAAAACACCTGTTATTTTAGGAGTATCCGAAGGAGCTGCTAAATATATAGGTGGTTTTAAAACAGTATTCTCTTTAGTGAAAAATCTTGATGCTTTTTATAATATATCTGTTCCTGTTATTTTACATTTAGACCATGGTTCTTATGACGGTGCTCTTCAAGCTTTAGAAGCAGGATTTACTTCTATTATGTTTGATGGAAGTCATTTCCCTTTTGAAACTAATTTACAAAAAACAAGAGAAATCGTTAAATTGTGTCACTCTAAAGGTGTTTTAGTGGAGGCCGAAGTCGGTGGCATCGGTGGTGAAGAAGATGGCGTTATAGGACAAGGCGAAATCGCAGATCCTTACGAATGTCAAAAAATCGCTGAATTAGGCGTTGATATGTTGGCTGCCGGAATCGGGAACGTACATGGAAAATATCCTGATGATTGGAAAGGTCTTGATTTTGATATTTTTCGTAAAATTAGACAATTAACTAATAATCAAACTCCTTTAGTACTTCATGGTGGAACAGGTGTTCCTGAATCTATGATTAAACAAGCTATCTCTTTAGGAGTTGTTAAAATAAATGTTAATACTGAATTCCAATTAGCTTTCGCACAAGCTACTAGAAAATATATCGAAGAAAAAAAAGATTTAATTAATAAAGGATTCGATCCTAGAAAATTATTAAATCCAGGGTATTTAGCTATTAAAGAAGAATTAAAAAATAAATTACATTTATTTGGAAGTGTTAATCAAGCGTAATTACTTTTCATTTGTTTAAAAATATAAAGGAGTTTATAATATTCTCTTATGTCTTCTCAAAAAAGAATCTTTTTTTTTGACATTGATAATACTCTTTTGAGTTCTCGTTTGCAAACTATTTTCCCACAAACTATTAAAACGATTCAAGCTTTACACAAACAACCTGACACTATTTTAGGGATTGCTACAGGAAGAAATATCAAAAGATTGCATGTTTTAGGGGAAATACGTTCTTATTTTGAACATTTAGTTTTGTTTAACGGTGGTTTAACTCTTATTGATGATAAAGTTATCGATGATCAATGTTTTAAAAAAGAAGATATTCAGCAAATAATTGAAAAAGCTCATCAAAATGATATTAAAATAGGGATGACAGGATTACACGAAGAAATAGTTCCTAGTGAACAAGATTTAATCGATCCAGAATTAGGAAATAAATATTTTACTAATAAAAATTCTATTCTGGCTCCTGATTTTTATTTTAACAATAAAGTTTATCAAATATGGCTTTTTGAACCTGACATTGACAAATTAAAACTTTTTATTAAAAATCATTTGGAAGGTTTTCAAATATATTTTTGGCGAACTATGTGTGGAATCGATATAGTTCCTAAAGGAATTAATAAAATTCACGGTATCAAAAAAATTCAAGAATTATATCCAGAACATCAATTGATTTGTA
Source organism: 'Camptotheca acuminata' phytoplasma (assembly GCF_041276565.1). Classification (NCBI taxonomy): domain Bacteria; kingdom Bacillati; phylum Mycoplasmatota; class Mollicutes; order Acholeplasmatales; family Acholeplasmataceae; genus Candidatus Phytoplasma; species 'Camptotheca acuminata' phytoplasma. The sequence continues at coordinate 2,661 of NZ_JBGGGR010000005.1, read as the reverse complement.
TGGGTGATGGAGTAAATGATATTGACATGGTTAAATACGCTGATGTCGGTATTGGTTTAGCTAATTCAGATTATGACGATCTTAAAAATAACGCTCAGTTTGTCGCTCCTCACGTTGAAGAAGATAAACTTTACGATTTTTTCGAAAAAAACAATTTACTATAAAAAAAAGAATAATTCGATTTATTCTTTTTTTTTTTTTTTTATTTAAAAATGTTTATTATAAGTAACGTATTTATAAAAAAAAATACCTTCATTGTTGTTTTTTTTTGTTTTCTGATTTTCAGCATTATATTCATAAAAAGTATCAATTTTGTTTATTTTTTGACAATTTTTAATATTTATTTTGAAAAAGTTTAAAAAATTTGTTTTTCGAATATAAATATTGGCGTAATGTATTTTTTTTGTTTTCTGATTTTGATTGTTGTATACATATTTATAAACGGTTCTGGTTTCGTAAGGAGTGAGATAATCTTCTATGATTATTTTTTCTATTCTTTGACCTTTTTTATTGTATTTGTATTCTGTTTTGATTTTATTTTTATAATTTTTCACACATATAATTTGATTTTTATCATTATATTCATATGTATCAAGCAATTTAAAATTATGTAAAGCATCTTTATAAATTAATCGATTCTCTTTACTATAATGATATTTATAAAATTCATTTTTGTTGATGTATTGTTTTTCTGATAATCGCCATTGAGTATCGTATAAATATATAACCTCTTTTTTATTTAGGTTTCCTTTATATTGAATAATAGGTTTCAAACGTAAAGGAATGTTTTGATATTTTTCCTCAATATGTTTTATTTTTTCATCATTATTATTTGAAGGAAAAAAATAATTTTTTATTTTTTGGATCCTTGTGGGTTGCGGGATATTTTCTTTTTCGTTGTATCCCTTGATTTTAATTATATTATTGTTAAAATTTAAAAAAAATATAATAAGTAAGAAAAACCAATATAAATTGAGTTTTCTTTTTTGTTTTAACGGCATCTATATATCTTTCTAATTTTTTATTTCATTTTTTTATTTTTAAATCTATTAAAACCTTTTAAAGTATATATTAAAATTGGTTCATTGAGAAGATTTTTTTTATTTTAATAAAAAATTAAATTTTAAAAATTAAAAAATCAGAAAAACGAAGATAATTATTATTTACTTGTTGTTTTAAACTTTGGATTTGATAAATATTTTTGGATGAGTTTTTTTGAGAATAGAGATAAATTAAAATCAATTTCGAAATATCTTTATGATCTTGGATCGTTAATTGAGAAGCTTTGATAGATTGTTTTTGATTTAAAATTTGTTGGACGAAGAGGTTGATATTTTTACGATCGAATAGATTTTTTTTGTTTAAAAAATTTTGTTTCTTTTCTATTAAATGAGATTCTATTTCTTCAGGAATTATTTCTAATTCAGAGGTTGATATTTCTTGTTTATTAACACGAGGTTTATAAAAAGAGAAATCATCTAAATTTTTGATAAACCAAAAATTAAAAAAAAAGGAATAATCTTCTTTGTCTTCTAAAAGGAGCTGAATAGCGAAATTTAAAAGATTGGTGATATTTTTCTTTTTGTTATCAAAAAATAAAATTCTGTCACAAGAGATTTCTAAATATTGTTCGTTTTTTTTATCTATAATTTCAATTAAATGATCGGTTAATTTGATGTTTTGTTTAATTTCTTGAATTTGTTTTTTAATTAAAATAGTATTTGTTTCTTTATTGTTTTGATTTATGTTGCTTAATTGTTCGTTCATTTGTTCAAAATAAATCGGTTCTTCTCCTATTTTGTTTAAAAATAAATTAATACGCGAACGGTATTTAAATAAATTATTAGTTGTTTTTAAAACATAATAAGAAGAATCAAAAAAATTTTTTTTATAATCTGATAATAATTTTTCTAAAATGTTTTGTAGATTGTTGTTAGAATTCATATTGATGAGTTCGTTATAAAAACGATAAATATTCGCTTTTAAAATTTTTAATTTGATAATGAGGTTGTTAGTTATAATGATTATTTCTTTAAAGATATTATAATTTATTTCAGTAAGAAAAGATTTTAAAAGGTGATAAATACTGTAAATATTTTCGATGGATTCAGGCTTTGTTTGGTTAATAGTTTTTTTTAAAAAGTAAATAATTTCAATACTGTAATCAAAAAAATGGAGATTAGTTATGTTGTAACTAATTTTTTCTTCTCCTAACCAACCATTTTTATGAAATAAATGGATTATTTTAGAGGCTTTTTGACGATTATTATTAATAACTTCTGTTTCGTCATTATTTTCTTGTAACAAAACTTTAGATTTTTGTTGGAAATATCTTTCTAAAGCGTTTAAAGCAGTATTTTTGTTGATGTTAAAATAATCATCTTCGTTGGTTAATTCTTCTAGTAACAACAAACAATCAATATAAATATCTTTATTGACAGAAGATAAAATTTGAAAAAAATTAGGATTTAAAATTTTAAATAAATTTGACATTTTTCTTATTTATTATCTTTTCGGATTAATATAAATATATTTTAGAATAAAAAAATATTTAGTTCTTAGGGAACATTTGTTTCATATAAAAAGGTTGAGAAACATTTTTTTAATTTATAAAACCAGTATAACATTTTTTAAATAAAAAAAAATTAAAAAATTTTTATT
>NZ_JBGGGR010000004.1:0-16244 GCF_041276565.1 'Camptotheca acuminata' phytoplasma | reverse complement strand
AAAAAATATTTTTGAATATTTTTAAAATTACATTTCGCTATTTTTTGAAATAAATTTAATTTATTTTTTTGATAAATCCGTTTTATTTGTTCGTCTACTTTACAACCCGCTCCTAATGTTAAATTTATTCCTAATTGTTTATTGATAGCAGCGATTTCTTTTAAAAAAATGTTTCGAGCGATAATAGAAGCTAAAGCAACACTTAAATATTTTGATTCCGCTTTGGTTTCAAAAATAATATCTTTATAGACTTTTTTTTCTGTTTTTAAATAATTGAAATAAAGTTCAGGTTTAGCGAATTGATCAACAACCACCATTGGTTTTTGTTTTACTTTTTTTAACATTTCTAAAATAACATAATTATGGCACAAAGCCTTAATTTTATTTAAATTATTTTTTTTGTTTAATTCGTTATATTCCGAAGGAGAAACAATTTTCACTTCATATAAGATTTTATCTTTTATATTTTCGAATATTTTTTGAATTTGTATTTTAGAGAGTTTTTTAGAATCTTTGACTCCTATTTCTTTTAAAAAAATAACATCTTTGTCTGTTACTAAAACAGAACAAACTACTACAGGACCAAAAACATCTCCTGTTCCTACTTCGTCAGAACCGATAATATGGGTATTCTTCGTTTCAATATGAGAATTTATTTGTATTGAACGGTCTTCTATCAAATTTTTATTTTTAATATCATTTTTTTGTTTCATTTTTTATTTATTTCTTTATTCTAACGAATTTTTAAAATTATAAAATTTGTTTTATTTTGATAAATTTTTTATTTTTGATTTTTTTTAACTTATTTTTGATTCATTTCTGTTCTATTTAAATCCCAATTAATGTTTTTAATTTTATTTTGACTTAAGTAAGTATTGATTTTAGAAAAAGGTTTAGAACCTAAAAAACCTCTATGAGCTGATAAAGGAGAAGGATGACTACTTTTTAAAATATAATTCTTCTTTTTATTAATGTATTGTTCGTATTTTTGAGAGAATTTTCCCCACAAGACATAAACTATTTTTTCTTTTTGATTCAAAAATTTAAAAATATTTTGAGTAAAAATTTCCCATCCGATGTTTTGATGACTTAATGGTTTATTAGCTTCTACTGTGAGGATTGTGTTTAATAATAAAACTCCTTCGAGAGCCCATAAAGATAAATTATTATTATAAGAAATTAAATTTAAATCATTTTTTAATTCTTTAAAAATATTTTTCAAGCTAGCAGGAGTTTTTTGATTTTCAACACTAAAAGATAATCCATGTGCTTGATTGATAGATGGATAAGGATCTTGTCCTAAAATAACCACTTTAAGATTATTTAATGGAGTGAGTGTAAAAGCTTTTAAAATATTTTGAGATTTGGGGTAAATTATTTTGCCTATTTTTTCTTCATTTTTTAAAAAATGGATTATATTTTGAAAATATTTTTTTTGTTTTTCTTGTGTAATGAATTCTTGCCAACTTTGATTCATTTTTTTATTTTTTTCTTTAAAAACTTTTTAAATAAAAATACTAAAAAAATAATATATAAATAATAAAATAAATATAAATAAAATAATCATTTGATGTGTTTTATTAATTTTTAAAACATATTTACCTATTATATTTTTATAAGGAGTTTCAGGTCCATCTTTTACTTCATTATTATCTCCTTTTGTTTTTATTTTTTGTTTTTCAATGTCATTTTGAAATACTCTATGAATAATAGGTGCTTCAGAAGTAATATCTTTATTTTCAAAAACAACAATATCACCATCCTCACCAGCTTTTAATTTCGAATATTCTTCATCTGAAATTTTTTTAATTATAACTAAATCGCCTGTGTTTATCGTAGTCTCCATACTTCCGCTGGCAACTTGAAAATAATTAAATTGTGTAATGTTTATAATATCTTTTTTTTCTTTAAAAAATAAATTTAGCATTTGTAAAAGGATTATATATATTAAAATCGTATTAATTAAAAAACGAAATAAAAAAAAAATAATTTTCCCAAAATAAATTAATTTTTTTTTATAATTATAAAAATTTATTTTATTCATATTATTTTTTTGTTTTTTTTCTTTGAAATTTAATTTTTTTAAATTATTTTATTTTTTTTGATTGGCGGAGTAGAAGGGATTCGAACCCTTGCACCAAATTTTGGACTACGTCCTTAGCAGAGACGCCTCTTATAACCAGCTTGAGTACTACTCCTTTTTTATTAAAGAAAAATATCTTAAACTATATATTTTAATTTTAACATATACAAATGATAATATATCAAATAATTCCAGTAAATGAAAATATAAAAAATAAATTTTTTTTATAAATATAAATATTTATTTCAATTTGGATTTAATATTTTTTGAATGTAATAATTAAATGAAAACAATATATAAAAATGATTTAAATTTTTGAAGGAAAAGGAATTAATTATAAATTATGTATTAAAACCGAAATATAACAATTATTTACTATAAATTATGTTATTTATGTTATTTTATATTATAATTTAATTGGGGATGTATTTGGAATTTGCCAAAACTAATAAATTTTTTTATGCATATCTTGGTTACGCAAGTAAAAACGTTCGAGGTTAAAATAACTGGCAATTTAAGAACTTGTAATAATGGTGATGAAATGGAAAATTCAGTATTTGGATTATCACAAACATCTTCATTAATGTCTTTACCTTTTTTCGCTTAATAATATAATAATTTTATATTATTAACAATATTATCGATTAAAAATATTATAAATTTAATATTTTATTCTTTTATTTAATTTAAATTAATTATATTCGATTAAATAAAATTCTTATGGTCACAATGACTAAAAAAGAAATTTGATAAAAGAAATTTGATAAAATAATTTATTATCAGAATTATAATTAAAATTTATTTCGGACATTATTTTTTGCATTTTTTATATATTTTTTCAAATATATAATTAAAAATGTTTCAGTAATTATTAATTATTTGAATATTTCTAGAGTTTATTTTTTTATATTTTTAATATATCTTATTCAAATTTTTTTGATTTTTAAAATAAGTATGTTTAGATTAAGGAAATGAATTAGTTTTGTACAGGGGTTCGAATCCCCTCATCTCCACCAATAAATAAATGTTAATTATATCAAATTATAAAATTAGTTAAAAAAATGGATTAATTTATTGGATAATTTGATATAATTAGGATTATGAAATGATATATAAAATTATGATAAAAAAATTATTACGAATTTATATATCGTTTAATTACTTTTGATTTTTAAATGAGTAGAATAATTTGGATATTTTGATAATATAAAATTATTTGTTGTTTAATACTAAATATTTTTAAAAGTTAATTTTTTTAAAAAAAAGAAAAAAGGGAATTGTGTATTTGTATGTTTACAAAAAATAAATATATTTCTCGATTTGCGAAAATGATTTTTATTTTAGCATTTAGTTTCTTGTTATTAAACCAATTAGGTGTTACAGCTTTTTCTGAAACAAAAAGCAACATTGAAACACAAATATCTTCAAATGTCAGCAGAAAAATAGAAGAATTAATTGATAAAATTACTAATAAAGTTGATCAAAAAGTTGATAATATTTCTAAAAAAATAGAGACATCAGTAGTTGAATTAAAAGATAAAATTACTGAAAAAGTTAATAAAAAAGTTGATGACAAAACCGAGGAACTCGTTAAACAAATTAAAGAAAAAATAGATGGTTTAGATTCTCAAATTAATAAAAAAATAAATGAATTGTTTGATAATAAAATCGAACCAGTTTCTGGACAAATAGAAGTCAAAATAAATAATTTAGAAACAAAAATAAACAAAATAATTGATGAAAAAGTTAAAGAAGTTTTAGATCAAATAAAAGAAAAACTTGAAAATGTTTCTACAACAGCACAATCTTCAATAGTTGAATTGAAAGAAGAATTAAAAAATAAAGCTTCTGAAACAATTGACGAAAAATCTAATGAAGTTGCTGAAAAATTACAATTTGAAATAAATACATTAAAAAATGGAGTTCATCAAAAGGTCGATGACGAATTAAATAAAGTTTCTGAACAAATAAAAGGGAAAATAGATGAATTTAGCAAAACATCTAATCAAGAAGTAAGAGATATTTCTGAACAAGTAAAAAGAAATATAACCGAAATAAAAGATACAATTAATCAACAAGTTAATAACAAAATCCAAATTGTTTCCGGTACATTGGCATCTGCGATAGACCAATTGAAAAATCAAACTTCTGAAATGATTGACAAAAAATCTAATGAAGTTACTGAAACATTAAAAGAATCAATAGTTGAATTCAAAGTTGGAGTTACTAAAACATCGCAAAATTCGATAGTTGGATTAGAAGGAACTTTAAAAGATAAAGCTTCTGAAACAATTGAAGCTAAATCTAATGACATTTTGAAAACAGCAAAAGAAGAAATTGGAAAAGTTTCTGATAGAGCAAAAAACAAAATAAATAGTATTAACATTTGTGAAATGATTAAAAATTTTTTTTTCAAAAAATCAAATTAATTTTATTTTTAGACTACAATATTAAAAAAAATAATTAAATTATGATTATTTTTTTAATATTTTTTTATATGTAATTAAATATATTTTGATTTGAAAATTTTTTTTATACTATGAAAATAATGTTTATTTTTAAAAATATTATTTTGTAATCAAACATTTTTATACTAATTTATTTATACATTGAACAATTTTTGAGGAGATTTTATTTAATAAATGGCAATTGATAAAACATATAATGCTGATAGTATCCAAATTTTAGAAGGATTAGAATCTGTTAGATTAAGACCTGGTATGTATATCGGTTCTACCTCTGAAAAAGGTTTATACCATTTAGTTTGGGAAATTTTAGATAATTCTATTGACGAAGCATTAGCAGGCTTCGCAAATGAAATCGTTTTAGAAATTTTAGACGGTAATGTTATACGTATTTCTGATAATGGTAGAGGAATCCCTGTTGATATTCATCCTAAAAGTCAAAAATCTGCTGTAGAAACTATTTTAACCACTTTACATGCAGGCGGTAAATTCGACAAACAGAATTATCAAATTTCAGGTGGATTACATGGAGTAGGCGCTTCTGTGGTAAATGCTCTTTCGACTTGGTTTAGTGTAGAAATTCATTTAAACAACGAAATATATTATCAAAAATATGAAAAAGGAATTCCTGTTACTCCATTAGAAAAAAAAGGTCACACAAAAAAAAGAGGAACAACAATTACTTTTACACCAGATCCAACAATATTTCAAAATATGGAAGAATTTCATTATAAATTAGATGTTTTGAAAGAAAGAGTTCAACAAATATCTTTTTTAAATAAACAAATTAAATTAAATATTATTGATAAAACTGTAGAACCTATTCAAGAATTTAATTTTCATTATAAAGATGGTATTAGAGAATATATTATTCATTTAAACAAAAATAAAAAACCTTTAAATAATATTTTTTACCAAAGATATGAAGAAAAAAAAATTTCTTATGAACTCGCTTTTCAATATTCTGAATCTTATAGCCAAAATATTCTTTCGTTTGTAAATAATATTCCTACTAAAGAAGGCGGATCACACGAAGAAGGTTTTAAAATAGCTTTAAATAGAATTTTGAATAAATATGCCAGAGATAAAAATATTTTAAAAAAAGAAACAAGTTTAATTAGTGAAGATAATTTAGAAGGTATTTTAGTTATTATTTCTCTTAAATATCCTGATCCTTTATTCGAAGGACAAACAAAAAATAAATTATCTAATCAAGACGTTAAGCAATTTATTTCTAGAACATTTGGTGATTTTTTAGAAAGTTATTTATTAGAAAATCCTCAAGAAGCTAAAAAAATAATTGATAAATGTTTGATTGCTATGAAAGCAAGATTAGCTGCTAAAAAAGCAAGAGAAATAACTAGAAAAAAAATATCTTTAGATTTGTTAAATTTTAATTCGAAATTAACTGATTGTTATAGTAAAGATCCGAAAATATCAGAATTATATATTGTTGAAGGAGATTCAGCAGGAGGTTCTGCTAAACAAGGAAGAAATTCTAAATTCCAAGCTATTTTACCTTTAAGAGGTAAAATTATCAATGTAGAAAAATCACATTTAGATAAAGTTTTAAACAATAATGAAATCGTTTCTTTAATACAAGCGATCGGCACAGGAATCGGCAAAGAATTTAATTTAGAAAAATTACGTTATAATAAAATTATTATAATGACAGATGCTGATGTAGATGGTGCACATATTAGAACTTTATTACTTACTTTCTTTTTTAGAAATTTAAAACCTTTAATTGAAAATGGTTTTATTTATTTCGCACAACCGCCTTTATACAAGGTACAAAAAAATAAAAAAATTAAATATTTTTATAACGAACAAGAATATAACGAATATCACAAAAAAATAGAATTCGAAAATAAAAAGATTTTTTCACAAAGATATAAAGGTTTAGGAGAAATGAATCCAGAACAACTTTGGGAAACTACTATGAATCCAGAAACAAGAACTTTATTAAAAGTTAATTTAGAAGATATCGAAGAATCAGAAAAAGTTTTTGATAAATTAATGGGAAAAATGGTAGAGCAAAGAAAATTATTTATCGAAGAAAATGCTGCTAAAGCAGATTTAGATATTTGATTTATTATTCTTTCTATTAAATATTAAAAAGGCGATACTAAAATGTCAATTAAAAAAAATAAAGATCAATCGTTGCAAGAATTAGAAAATGATATTAAGCATAATCCAGGTAAAATAAAAGAAGTCAATATTAATAAAGAAATGGAAAAATCTTTTTTAGATTATGCCATGAGTGTTATTATTTCTAGAGCTTTGCCTGAAATTCAAGATGGATTAAAACCGGTTCAAAGAAGAATTTTATACAGTATGAAAGAATTAGGTATTTCACATCAATCCAGTTATAAAAAAGCGGCTAGGGTTGTCGGGGATGTTATAGGTAAGTATCATCCTCATGGTGACAGTAGTATTTACGAAGCAATGGTAAGAATGGCACAAGATTTTAATTATCGTTACCCTTTAGTTGATGGTCATGGTAACTTTGGTTCTATTGACGGAGATGCTGCGGCTGCTATGCGTTATACAGAAGTACGTATGTCCAAAATAACAACAGAATTAATGAAAGAAATAGATCAAAATACAATTGAATTCGTTAATAACTATGATAATAGCGAAAAGGAACCTTCTATTCTTCCTGCTAGTTTCCCTAATTTATTAGTGAATGGATCAACAGGGATTGCCGTGGGAATGGCGACTAATATTCCTTCTCATAATTTAGGCGAGGTAGTAGATTCTTTAGTAGCTTATATAGATAATAAAGAAATTTCTATTCCTCAATTAATGGAACATATTAAAGGACCAGATTTTCCTACTGGCGGAGAAATTGTTAATTTAGATCATTTACAAGAAGCTTACGAAACAGGAAAAGGAAGAATTGTCATCCGTTCTAAAATAAATGTGGTTACTTCAGACAAAAATAGAAGTTCCATTATTATTACAGAAATACCTTATCAAATTAAAAAAAGTAATTTAATTGAAAATATTGTTTATTTACACAAAAATAAAATTTTAGATGGTATTACAGATTTAAGAGACGAATCGTCTAACCGTGAAGGTATCAAAATCGTTATTGAACTTCGTAAAGATGTGATTCCTGAAATATTTTTAAATAACTTATACAAACATTCTCGTGTACAAATTTCTTATAACTTTAATATGATTGTTTTAGTTAATAAAAAACCTCAATTAGTTAATTTGAAACAAATTTTAGAATCTTTTTTTACTTTTAGAATTGATATTATTAATCGTCAAAAACAATTTGAATTAAAAAATGCTTTAAATAAAAAACATTTAATCGCTGCTGCTGTTATTGTTTTAAATGATATCGATAGAGCTATCGAATTAATTAAAACATCTAAAACTGTTGAAGAAGCTAGAGAAAGATTAATGACGGAATATAATTTTGATTTAATACAAAGTAAATATATTTTGGAAATGAGTTTACAAAAAATAACTAATTTAGAAATAGAAAAAATCAAAACAGAAGAACAAAAATTAATTCAACAAATTAAAGAATGCGAAAGTATTATTAATTCTCAATCTAAAAAAGAACAGATTTTGAAAAAAGATTTAATACAATTAAAGAAAAACTTTCAAGATGAAAGAAAAACTCAAATTAAAAAAAACGTTAATATTGAAATAACTAATGAAGAATTAATTAAAAAAGAACATATTTTAATTACTATTACTCATAAAGGATATATTAAACGTTTAAATTTAGAAGTTTATAAAAAACAAAATAAAGGTGGTAAAGGTGTAAGCGGTATCACTATGAACGAAAATGATTTCGTGGAACATTTTGTTATTACTTCTACACATGATTATCAGTTGTTTTTCAGTAACAAAGGTAAAATTTACCGTATAAAAGGTTACGAAATTCCTGATTATTCTCGTCAAGCTAAAGGAATTCCCTTAGTAAATCTTCTTCCTTTTGTTAATAACGAATTTTTAACTTCTATTACTAATATTAGTGATAAATCTGAAAAAGAATATAATTATTTAGTGTTTATTACCAAAAAAGGATTAATCAAAAGAAATAATATTCAAGATTATGACAAGATCAATAGTAATGGTAAAATCGCTTTTAATTTAAAACCAGATGATGAAGTTTTGATAGTTTTAAAAACTTTAGGAAATCAAGATATTATCATGGCTAATTCTTCTGGAAAAGCTATTCGTTTTAACGAACAAACTATTAAAAAAACTAGTCGTCAAAGTAGTGGCATTATCGGAATGAAATTAGAAAAAGATGAAGTGATAATAGGTGCTATAGCTGTTTCTTCAGATGAACAAGATATTTTAGTTTTAACTGAATTCGGTTATGGTAAAAAAAATAAAATGACAGAATACAAAATACAAAAAAGAGGCGGAAAAGGAACAAAAACCTTAAAAGTTACTAGTAAAAATGGTAAAATAATCGCTTTAAAAACAGTTTACCCTAACGAAGAGTTAATTTTAATTTCTAATCGTGGTAAAGTTATTAGAATGATTAATGATAGAAAAATACCTACTCCGAAATTTAAAGTTACTCAAGGAATAAAATTATTTAATTTAAATGAGAACGATAAATTAGTTAATGTTGTTATTATTCAAAAAGACAAAGAATTAATTTAATTTAAATTGTAATTTAAAATTGAATCATATTTTGATTGAATTGTTGGTATAAAAATTTTTCCAAAATATGTTTTTTTTGATATTTTATTATATTTTTGTTTGAAAAAAAGATTGATTATTTAGGTTTTTGATATATGGAAAATATTTATAATAAAACAACTTTTTCTCGTAAACAAACCAAAGAAATAGGTGCTTTTTTATGTCAAAAAATTTTAAATAATCCTAACTCAAATAAAGAAAATAATATTATTATTTTAGAAGGTAGAATAGGATCTGGAAAAACTGTTTTTGTTAAAGGGATCGCTAAAGAGTTAGGCATTAAAGAACCTATCAATAGTCCTACTTTTCTTTTGTTAAAAACGTATTCCAGTAAAACCCGAAAATTACATCATTTAGATTTATATCGTTTTTTTAATGTGAATCAAAAAAAAGAAAAAATAATTCCAGAAATAGATGAGTTATTAGAAAATATTGAAAAAGAAGATATTGTAGTAATTGAAACAAGCGAAGATATGTCTTTTTTTTCTTTTTGGCGATTTTATGTAAAAATTCATGTTCATAATATAAAAAAAAGATTTATTTCAATTAATCAAAAATAAAATATTGGAGTATTCTTTTTGAAGAAAAGGTTTTTTTATTTTATGTTTTTATCTCAAAATGCTAAATATATTATTTTAGATGTTTCTACTAATGTGCAATTAGCTATATTGGCTACACCAAATGAAATTATTAGTATTAAAAAAAATACATTAAAAACAACTTTCGTTTCTCATATGGTTGTGTTGATCTCGGAAATATTAAAAGAAAATAATCTTAGTTTAAAAGATTTATCAGGCGTTATTGTGGGTAGAGGTCCAGGTTCTTATATCGGAAGTAGATTAGCAGTCTTAACATCTAAAATTTTATCTTTAGAATTAGGGATATCTTTGTTTCAAATTAGTAGTTTATTACTTTTATCTAGTGGTTATGAAGATGATATAATAACTCCTAAAATTTATGCTAAAAAGGATTTTTTTTACAGTCTGAGTTTAAAAAATAAAAAAATTATTTTAGAAGAAAGTATTTACGAGACTAATTTTTTAAATGATTTTTCTCATCATTTATTATTAGAAGATCAAAGTTTTAAAATTTCTATTGAAAAAATTTTTTTTTATATGAAAAAAGTGGATGATGTTTATCGTTTTAGCCCTAATTATTACACGGGTTATTAAAATACAAGAACATAATTTATTAACAATTTATAAAGTAGGTTTTATAATATGAATATTTTATCTATTGAAACAAGTTGTGATGAAACAAGTGTGGCTGTTACTCAAGATGGTAAAAAAGTTTTATCTAATGTTGTTTTATCACAAATAGATTATCATAAAAAATTCGGGGGTGTTATTCCTGAATTAGCTGCTAGAAAACATGAAGAAACAATTAATTTTGTTTTGAAAGAAGCTTTAGAAAAAGCCAATATAAATAATAACAAAATTGATTTAGTAGCGGTAACGCAAGGACCTGGATTAATTGGTTGTTTATTTTCTGGAGTGAACGCAGCTAATACTTACGCTTATATTCATAATAAACCTTTGATAGGGGTTAATCATTTAATAGGCCATATTTATTCCTCTAAAATAGAACATGAATTAAAATTTCCTTCTTTAGTGCTTTTAATTTCTGGTGGTCATACTGAATTATTTTATTTAATAGGACATTTTCAGATTCAAAAAATTGGTACTACTTTAGATGACGCAGTAGGTGAAGTTTACGATAAAGTAGCGAGAAGTTTAAATTTAGGTTATCCTGGTGGTCCGATTATTGAAAAATTAGCTCAGAAAGGAAAAAATATTTTTCCATTTCCTCGTCCTTATCTCAAAAACAAAAATTTAAATTTTAGTTTTTCAGGTTTAAAAAGTTATATTATCGGTTTTATTAATAATCAAAAAGATATCGAACCTTATATTAATGATATTTGTGCTTCTTTTCAAGAAAGCGTGATTGATATTTTGTTTCATAAAGTTCAAAGAGCGTTATTATCATTTCCGGTCGAACAATTAATTATTGCAGGTGGTGTCGCAGCCAATCAATTTATTACTCAAAGATTCCAAGAAAAATTTACTAATTTAGAATTAGTAATTCCTTCTTTACAGTATTGCACAGATCAAGCTGCTATGATTGGGATCGCTGCTTATTTTCAACATCATTTTAGTGAATCAAAAGGCCGATATCGATATAATTTAACAGGAATAGCTGATCTATCTATCTAAATTAAGTAAGAAAATGAATTATATTCAAATATTTTAGTATATAATTAAATAAAAATTTATAATAAAATTTTTATTTCAATAGTCGAAGGTGTTTTTTATTATGTTTGAAAATTCTAATTTTATCAAAAATATAATGCAAAAAGATTTAACAAAAAAAAGATATGAAACAATTATTACTCGTTTTCCTCCTGAACCAAATGGTTTTCTTCATTTAGGACATGCTCGTTCTATTGTCATTAACTTTGAATTAGCTATGTTTTTTGGAGGTAAAACTTATTTAAGATATGACGATACTAACCCTGAAAAAGAAGAACAAAAATATGTGGATTCTATTTTAGAAGATGTGAGATGGTTAGGATATGAACCAGATAAAATTTTATACGCTTCTGATTATTTTGAAGAATTTTTTCAAAGAGCTTTTTTATTAATTAAAAAAGAATTAGCTTTTGTTGATGATTCAACAGCGGAAGAAATTAAAAAAAATAGAGGGGATTTAACGACACCAGGTATCGAATCTAAATACCGTACACGCAGTATTGAAGAAAATTTAGATTTATTTTTGAAAATGAAAAAAGGGTATTTTAAAAAAGGGGAAAAAGTTTTAAGAGCTAAAATTGATATGGCAAGTCCTAATATTAATTTGAGAGATCCTGTTTTATATCGTATTTTAGATGCTTATACTATCAAAAAAGAACATCATTTTATTTTTCCTTCTTACGATTTTTCTCATCCTTTAGAAGATTCTATTGAAAAAATTAGTCATTCTTTATGTTCTTTAGAATTTGAAGATCATCGTCCATTGTATAATTGGGTTTTGAAAGAAACAGAAATGCCACATTTCCCAAAACAAATAGAATTTGGTAGATTAAATCTTAATAAAACAGTTTTAAGTAAAAGAAATTTAAAATTTTTAGTAAATTCTAATTTAGTTCAAGGTTGGGACGATCCTAGAATGCCTACTTTGATAGGCATGAAAAAAAGAGGTTATACACCGGAAGCGATTAAAGAATTTATATTAGAAATTGGTTTATCTAAAAATAATAATTATGTAGATCAAAATATGTTAAATTCTTTTGTGAGAAATAATTTACAAAATAAAACAAAAAAAATAATGGTTGTTGACGATCCTTTGAAAGTAACGATTCTTAATTATCCTGAAAATAAAATCGAATCTCGAGAAGTACCATATTCTAATAATTTAGAATTAGGATCACGAACTGTGTTTTTTTCTAAACGTATTTATATTGAAAAAAAAGATTTTCAAATGGAAAAATCAGATGCGAAGTCAAAAAAATTATTTTTAAATGGTGAAGTAAGATTATTGAATTTTTATTTTATTAAAGCTGTTGATGTGGTAAAAAACGAAAATGGTGAAGTTATTGAAGTTTTAGCGACTTACGATCCAGAAACAAAAAGTGGTACTTCTTTTACCAAAAGAAAACCAAATGGGAACATTCATTTTGTCGAAATGAAGACATCAAAAAAAACTTTTTTAAATTTTTATCAACCACTTTTTACAACTGATATTCCCAATGAATTAGAAAAAGAATTTAATTATTCTTCTTTAATAAAAAAAGAAGCTTTTATTGAATGTGGAGTAAAACTTCTTAAAAACAATGAAACTTTTCAATTTATTCGAAAAGGTTATTTTTGTTTTATAGCCTTACAAGATAAATCACATTATTTTAATGAAATTATTCCTTTAAAAAAAGTAATTTAAATATTTCATATTTTTTAATTTATAAATAGTAATTAATAAATTAATTTTTAAATAATAATAAAAAAAACACTTTTCGACAATATAATCGTTGATACTTGTTTTTTTTTTTTTTTTGTTATATAATTATTTATGTTAAAATAAAAAAATTACGATTTTTTTGATAAAAATATGAAATAAATAATATTTAATAAATATATCATCAAATAAACTCAGGTATATTTTTTTTGGTTTTTTTATTTCTTAAAAGAATTCTAAGATGTAAAAAAAGTAAATATTTTATGAATTAAAGCATTAAAAAAACAATCTTCAAACATTTAAAAAATTAGATCGATTTAAAATTATAAATAATAATCAGAAATATTTTAAACGAATAAATATAAAAAATAAATCAATTCAATTTTTAAACATTTTAAAAATTTTAAAGAAAGGATATATTGAAAAAGTGTATAATACCAAAATAAGTGTTGAAGCGCTCTCTGTATTAGCTACATTTTTTTTGTTATCTAAAATAAATATTAATGTAAATGACATATTAAAATTTTTATAAAAAGAAGAAAAAAACAAACTATTTCGGTTTTAAGAGCAAATCCACTAAGCAATCGAGAAGAAAATATGATTCCCGATTTAACACGAGAACTAACAATACAACAATTCAATCTAATCTCAAAAATCCATATTCTAATTCAGAAAATAAAGAACCAAATAATAGATGAAGATTCTGATACAGATATCAATTAAACAAGAATCTGATTCAGAAACTAAATAAAATGATACAGATTTATCAACTAAAAAAACAGATCAAGAATTAATTAGAACATAATGGGCATCACAAATATAAAAAAAACTTTTTCAAGAACAAAAGACTCTTTAACAGAATTTGCTAAAAACAAAGTAGTATCTGCAAAAATTTGCTAAAAACACAGAAACGTATACAAAAGAAAATACTCAAAAAATAGTATCATCTACAAAAGAATTTGCTAAAACAAAGCAGAAGTTGCAAAAGAAAATATTAAAATACAAGCAGTATCAGTAATAAAAATGACGCAATACATGCAAGAGTAACATCTTTTGCCTAATGTTATATTAAACTCTAAAACATTAAAAGATCGCTTTGATATCAATTTTAAAAATAAAAATCCAAAACATTACAATTATAAAAAAGACAGAAAACAAGAGATTAAAATTGTCTTTGAATTTATTTTTATATAATAACATTTTAAAATTTTCTTCTTTTAAAAAAGAAATTTTATTAAAATAATCAGGAACTTGATCTTTATCTTTATCCAAAATATCATTAGTACCAATAAAGTTAGATTCTGAATCAAAATATAAAAGACTTAAAGGAGAACCACTATTTATTTTTTTTGATTTTAAATTAAAAACAGAGTCACAAAGAATATAATTATAATCTTTATCTTTATATCCAACGTTACTTTTAAACATTTGAGGAATATAATCATCTTTATCAGTATTAATTAAACTAAATATTTCTTCTCCTAAAACAAGATCTTTTATAGGTCTTATTTTTACTGTATCATATTTATGGGAAGATTCAAAAGTTATCAAAGCTAAATTTTTATTTTCAAAATAAAAAGTTTTTATCTCACCTTTTTCTTTTTTAGAATTTTCATTATAAAAATTGGTAATTTCCACTTCATTATCAAAAATATTTTTAATAGGTTCAGTGATATGTTCGAGTTTTTCTTTATCGATATTATAAGTAGATAAAACAAAATATAAATAATTATTGTTTGATATTTTTTCTCTATAAAAAATAATACCATTCCCGCTTTTATTTTTATTTTGATTCCATACAATTAAAGAATTTTTTATTTTTTGTAGTTTTTTTGCATGTTCGTTTGATTCTTTTGGATTTGGATTTAATTTATCGATTAATTTGAAAGAAAAAAACTGTTTATTATTTAGTTTTTTGTCGTCTATTTGTTTAATAATTTGTTTATTATTATGATATTTCGACAAAACAATTTGTTCTTTTCCTGGATCAAAAGATATTTCTATTTCTTCCTTGGTAGGATCTATAGAAAATATTGTGTCTTTGTCTGAAAAAATATTAATTGATTCCATAATAAATTTCATTTCATTATTAGAATCAGACTTTGTAATTTTCTTAGAATTAATTTTTTTTGTTTCTGAACAACTTAAATAATCTATTAATTCTTCGATAGAAATATTAATACTTCGTTTTTTGTTGCTTGGCTTAGAACTAAAAAGCTCAAAAGATTCTATTTCTTCTTTTGCGAATTTATAATTATCTTCTGGTGATATTTTAAAATATTGTTTATTAGGTTCTTTTTTGTGTAAACACATTATTCTATTATATATTTTTTTAATATGTTCGATATTTATAGATTGAGAAGTATTATCAGGGACATCATTAGCGATAATAGTACTTTTATTCATTCCTATAATTTCTCCATTTTTATTAAAAACAGGCCCACCACTATTTCCGTGATCGATTTGAATATCAAAAGAAATTTCTTTATCGTGTTTTGATACAATATTTCCTTTTTTTAATAAACTTAATTCTATGTTTGAATTCAATTTATCATTATCTTGAAATATATTATTAATATTTGTATTTGGATTTGGATTTGATTGCGAAGAAAAACTTACTCTAAGATTTTCCATTTTAGAAACTTGGGACCCCATACTATAAATAGTTTCTCCTTGAAAAGTATATATTTCTGTTTCAGGATATATTTCTTTTTTGTTTTGTTTTATTGTATTGTATTTGTCTGGAATATCGTCGCAAAAAGATAAAACAGCTATATCATCATATACATCTTCATTTTTAATGAAACCTATTATTTTTGCTTTTTTCAGGCCGAAAAAATAGTTATAAATTTTTGCACAATAATTTATTTGATTTTTTGAATCGATTACATGTCTATTAGTTAAAACATAATATTGAAAGTGATTTGTTTTACATTCTGTATGTTCTTCGATACCAAATATGAAACCAGAACCTAAACTGTTATGAGAAGAAATTAAAAAGGTCATTTGTTCTATTTTTTTTAATTTTGAGTTATTTATTTTTTCTTTTTTTGGTTCTTCTTCTTCTT
>NZ_JBGGGR010000003.1:0-20662 GCF_041276565.1 'Camptotheca acuminata' phytoplasma | reverse complement strand
ATTAAGTAATATGATTAAGTAATATGATTAAGTAATATGATTAAGTAATATGATTAAGTAATATGATTAAGTAATATGATTTTGATATTTAATAATTTAGTTATTTTTGATTTTTTATTTCAAATTATATAATAAGGAGAAAAAGAATGTTTTTATTAAATAAAATTAAAACAATAATAGACTCCGAAACAAAAAAAACCGATGCTTATGTTATCCAAGATAAAAAAATAGCTACTAATCATGGCGTCATTGTTAAAGCAACTTGGTGGTTGAGTTTTTTTATATTGGTTTTTTTGCTACTTATTTTATTTCAAGAGCATTAATTGGTGCAAATCCTGATAGGATACACACAGATAAACCAGCAGATTCGCCAATAATAAAAGCAGCTGTTTATTCCATTATCGTAATGGTAATTACTTTTTTATTATCTTTATTTGCTTTTAATATAAATAAAATGACAGCTCCTTTATGTTTAATAAGTGCTAGTAGTTTTTTTGGTTTTATTTTTTCTTTTTTGGATTCTCAACGGAATATGCCAATTTTATTTGTTTCGATGATTGTTACTTTATTTTTTTTATTATTAAATTTCGCGGTCACTTTATTTAATTTTTTTAAACGTTTTTCAAAAAAAGAAGAACGAGCTATTATTAATAGATTCTCTTTTGTTATTTTTAACTTTTTTGTTGTATCAACGATTTACTTTTCTTTATTTTTTATAATCGGTTTTATTGCTACAAGAGTTCCGGATTCAACATTAAAAATGAGTCAATTATTTGACCCTTATTTACTTTTAGGATTAATTATTTTGAGTTCAATACTTTCCTTGAGTTCTGTTTATGTTGCTTCATCTTTAGTAATTATGGATTATATTATTGGTAAAAAAGTTTCTGATAAATACGAATCTGTTATGGCTTTCGCTTTATGTTTATTAGCTTTACAGCCTATTGTTAAGATAATTTTCGAAGTTTGTAAAGGTATGTTTAAAAGAAAAACTGTGTAGAGATTAAAATTAATTATCAAAATTATTTTTTAGTTTTTATAAAAAGACTATCGTATGAGATAGTCTTTTTATATTTTTAGACCTATAAAAATGTCCGAAAATAAAAGTTATAATTTTATTTAATCGTTGAAAATAGATATTTTTTTTATCAAAATACAAAAAAATGATAATTTTAAATATTGAAAATAATTATCATTCGAAAAAATAATATCTTTTTTCAATAATATTTTTTAATAATTTTATATTCTAACTTAAATGACAAAATTTTTTTGTGTCTAAAAAGATTTTTTTATAAGAATTAACTAAAATTTTATTTGTTTTAATAAATGTGGTGTATTATTAAAAATAATAACTTTTTTTATAAAATGATTATAAAAATTTCTTTGTAGTTTTTTTATATTATAGCAATAATTAGTAAATTTTGAATTTTTTAAAAAAGTGTTTTTAAAACTAAATATTTATTATTGGTAATATAATTTGATATTTTAGAACTTTAATTACTTTTATTTTTTATTTTGATTTAACAAATAAGGAGAATTTAATGTTATTTTTGGATAGAGTTAAACAAATAGTTGATTCTCAAAAAAACAAATACCAAAACTACTTATGTTATTAAAGATAAAAAAATAGCTAATTATCGTAATATCGGTATCAAAACAACTTTGTGGTTGGTTTTTTTATATTTAGTTGTGTGACTACTTACTTTATTTCAAGAATGTTATTATGTGATGTTCCAGATAAATATGGATTTTTTACTAAAGAAATAAATACTCCAGAACAAGTAAACACTTAAAAACCTATGAAAACAACCGTTAACAAAAATAATAAAAAAGTTCAACAATGGAAAATTGGGATTCGCCGATAATCAAAGCAGCTGTTTATTGTATCGTTGTAATATTAATTACAACTTTATTATCTTTATTTGTTTTTGATGTCGTTGAAATATCCGTTCCTTTATGTTTAATAAGTTTTGGATGTTTGTTAGGTTGTGTTTTTGCTTTTTTTGGATAAAAATAAAAAAAGCACCAGTATTTTTTTATATTATGTGTATTTTTTTTATTATCTTTATTGATTAATTTTTTAGTTACTTTATTTAATTTTTATATACGTTTCAAAAGACCAACTGAATAAACTGTTCAAAATAAGAAAACTTTTATTAATAAAATGAATTTTATCGGAATCAATTTTTTAGTTATTACAATTATTTATATTTTTTATTTTTTTTAATATATTTTATTTTTCTAATTATGGGTGGTCCAAAAATAGACCCGAATATGTTACTTAATCCTTATCAATATCAGTTTTTAGGAATAATGATTGTTAGTTTATTATTTTCATGGAACTCTATTTATATTTCTTCATCTTTAGTTATTGTTGATTATATTGTTGGTAAAAAAAGTTTCTTCTAAATATGATTCTGTTTTATCTTTTGCTTTGTGTTTATTAGCTTTATGGCTCGTTTTAAATACAATTATCGAAATCATAATTTCCTTTAGAATTTTTGGCGATGAAGAAAGTGAAGAAAACAATGATTAAAATTATTTTTATTTTTTTATTAAAAAACGTTCACTAAAATATAAACAGATCGAATTATTTATTTAAATATAATATATGAAAAAATATTATTTTTAAAAAAACAAATTGTTACCATTTAACAGTTTGTTTTTTTGTTTAAAGACGATTTAATTTTTTAAGATAGTTTTTAAAATCACATATTCAATCAAAAAAAAAAAAAAAAAAAAAAAAATATTAAATTTATATTATTTTAAGAATTAATAATTTTTTGAATCTTTTCGAAAGAAATTTCTCCTTCTCTGATTAGTTTCCAATTTTCAGTTGTTGTATCAACGACTGTAGAACTTATATTTGAGAAAAAATCATTATTTTTATAAATAAAATCTACTTTATCACCAAAATGTTTTTTTATTTCTGTGTAGTCATATAAAGGTTCTTCACCACTAATATTAACAGAAGTAACCCTTAAAGGGCCTTCTTTTTTTAAAATTTTTAAAGCTAAAAGATGATTTGGAATACGAATACCTATTTTTTTTTCTTTTGTTTTGTTGTAATAATCAGGATGAGTAGGAATGATTAAAGTTAACGGTCCCGGCCAGAACACATCAGTTATTTTTGTTATTTTTTCATTAAGAATAACTATTTGTTTTAATTGTCCTAAGGAAGCACATAGAACGCTTATTGGTTTGTTAATGTCTCTTTTTTTGATGTTATAAATTTTATTTAAACCGTCATAATCATGGATAGAACAACCTAAACCATAAACTGTATCAGTAGGAAAAATAATAATTTTAGATTTAAATTTCATTTAATTTCTTCTTTTAATCTTTGTTTTTGAGATTCTTGTATTAATGGTTCAACAATTAAATTAATTTTACCTTCCATAAAAAAATCTAATTTTTGAAGACTCAAATTAATCCTATGATCTGTAATTCTATTTTGAGCATAGTTATAAGTTCTTATTTTTTCGCTTCTGTTTCCGCTTCCAATAAAATTTTTTTTAACTTCATTTTGTTTTTTTTGTTTTTCTGATTCGATTGTATTAAATATTTTGTTTTTTAACAATTGAAAAGCTTTTTCTTTATTTTGATGTTGGCTTTTAGCTATTTGACAAGCTACACTGTCACCAGTAGGTAAATATGTTAGTCTAACAGCTGATTTAGTAGTATTAACTGATTGTCCTCCTGGACCGCTAGAATTAAAAGTATCTACTCTGATATCATTCCAATTTAATTCTATATTTTGTTCTTCTTCAATATCAGGAGTTACTAAAACTTTGACTGTGGAAGTATGAATTCTGCCTTTATTTTCAGTTTCAGGAACTCTTTGAACTCTATGAATACCAGATTCATATTTTAAAAATGAATATACATTAGAACCATAAATAATCATTTCTACCGAAGAAATTCCGTTTTTATAACCAGGAACTAAATTAATAATATCTATTTTCCATTTTTGATTTTCAACATATTTGTTGTAAGCACGAAATAAATCAGCAACAAAAAGGTTTGATTCATTCCCTCCAGCAGCCCCTTTTATTTCCATTATAACGTTTTTATCATCGTCTTCATTTTCTGAAAATAAAATTTTCTTTAATTTTTCTGTTTGTTCTTCAATTTTTAATTTTAAATCTTGTTCAGTTTCTTTAGCTAAAAGAAAAAAATCGTTTTCTTTTGTTTTAATATTTGTGTTTTCAATTATTTTTTTTATATTTTGGTATTCTTTTTCTAAAGTTAAATATTCATCATACAAAAAAACAATTTTTTCTAATTTATTTATTTTTTTTAAGAATTTAATATCATTTAATTTTTGTTTATTTTTTGTCATTTCTTCTTGTAAACTTAAATATTTTTCTTTTATTGTTTTTAATTTTGAAAACATTGAATATCAACTCCTTTTTGAATAAAATCATGTAATAAATAAATTTTTGTTATTCAGAATATAATTTTTTTTGAGTTCCGATCTGTAATAATTCTTGATTTTTTTCGGAATCTCTAATTTCTTCAAAAGAAAGGCAACTTAAATTAAAATTAAATTTTTTGATTCCAGTCGCTCCTTGTCTATTTTTAGAAATAATTAATTCAGTATAATTACTAGAATTTTGATTTTCAATTTTATCTTTGTTATAGTAATCTGGACGATACAAAAACATAACTAAATCGGCGTCTTGTTCGATACTTCCAGAGTCTCTTAAATCAGATAAAATAGGTCTTTTATCTTCTCTTTTTTCTACTTCACGAGATAATTGAGATAAAGCTAAAACAGGAATTTTTAATTCACGAGCCATTTGTTTTAAACTTTTAGAAATATCAGCGATTTCTTCTTGACGGTTATAAACATTTTTAGAAATTTTTTTATCATTTTTGTTAATCAATTGTAAGTAATCGATAATCACAATATCTAATTGATTTTTATTTTTCATTTTACGACATTGAGAACGAATATCTAAAATATTAACACCTGAAGCATCATTAAAAAAAATATTTAAATTTCTTAAATCTACAGAATTATTTTTTAAAATTTCTACTTCTTTTTCGTTTAAAATCCCTAATTGAATTTTTTTATGATCTATATTCGAAGCAGAACTTAAAATTCTTGTTCCTAATTGTTCATTGGACATTTCTAAACTAAAAATAACAACAGAAGCTTTTTTATTTGAACGAGAGATATTAATAGCTAAATTACTCATAAAACTACTTTTTCCCATAGAAGGGCGAGCAGCTAAAATAATAAGTTCTTCTGGTTTAAATCCTAAAGTAATATCATCCAAAGAATGATATCCAGTTTTTAAACCAATGACCTGATTTTCTCTTTTGTTAAAAATAGTTTTATGTTCGACTTCTTTTAATAAAGATTCGATATGTATTAAATTACTTGTTTTTTTCTTTTTTGATATTTCGAATAAATTTTGTTCGGCTTTTTCTAAATATTCTTCAAAACTCATATCTTGTTTATTGACGCCGTCGTTATAAAGATCTGAAACAATGTTGATAATTTCTCTTTTAAGTGCGGCATCTTTTACCAAATCAATATATTCTTCTAAATTATATAAAGAAGGTATACTATTAGTTAATTGGAATAAATATTTTATACCATTTTCGATTTTTCTTTGTTTTTGTTTTAAAACAGCATCAACTAAGTAATAATCAATGTCTTGATTTTTGTTATATAAATCAATCATCGCACCATAAATATATTGATGTTCGATATTAAAAAAATCTTCCACTTCTAATTTATCTTTAACTATGGATATTTGTTTTGAATCCAATAAAATAATTCCTAAAATAGATTGTTCTGCTTCTAAATTAAAAGGTAATTTAATATTATTTTCATTCATTTTTTTTTATTCCATCGTATTATTATTTTTTTCTACATTTTTAATATTTAAAAAAAATGAAGCAGTGATGTCTTTTGTTAACATAACATTAACTTTATATTTTCCTAAAGAATTTATTTCACTTTCTAAAAATAATTTTTTTTTATTAATGACAATTTTATGTTTATTAAAAAATTCTTCTTGAATTTGTTTTAAAGTAATTTTTCCATAAATTTTACCTTTCGGTCCTACAGTAGCTATGATATCGATTTGTTTATTGTCAATATCTTTTTTCAATTTTTGCATTAATAAATTATGTTTGATAATGTTTTCTTCTTCTAATTTTATTTGTTTTTTGATTTGTTGAATATTTTGTTCTGTCGCTAACATAGCCTTATTTTCTTTAATTAAAAAATTACCATATCCTGAGTTTATTTTAATAATATCGTTTTTGTTTCCTTTATTTTTAACATCTTCTAATAAAATAATTTTCATATTTTTTAAACTTTCTTTATATTCTAAAATTAATATATTTTTTAATTCTTCAATAACTGTGTCTAAATTATCGCCTTCGATTTGAGTAGCTGCGCTATTGATATGGCCTCCTCCACCCATTTGTTCCATAATAATTTGAACATTGATGTCGCCATAAGAACGAGCACTAATCCCTATTTTATTTTCTTCTAATTTAGAAACAGCAAAAGAGGCTTGAATATTTTGAATATTTAAAACATTTTCAGATAATTTAGCTAAAAAAGTACGATCGTTAAAATTATGATCATTTTTGATAATAGCGAATTTTTCCATATAAACTTCCATTTCAGAAATTAATTTATTCATTTCTAAAATTTGACTGAGTTCTTCTTTTAACCAAAATTTGACTTTTGAACTTTCAGCTCCTAAAGAAATTAATTTAGCTGCTACTTCAAGAGTTCTGGCACTTGTACGATTAGTAAAATAATTAGTATCTATAAGAATTCCGCCATAAAGAAAACTAGCTTCTAAAGGAGTAAATTTAATTTCATATTTAAAGAAACTAATGATTTCCATTAAAATTTCTACGGTCGAAGAAGCCAAAGGGTCTACATAAGAAAAAATATTATCAATAACTTTGTCTGTCGCTCTATGATGATCTATAATAACAATATTAGAAGTGTAATTTAATAATTCAGGACTACTTATGATGTTTTGATTTTGAGTATCAACAATAACTAAAAGAGAATCTTTATCTATCATTTTTAAAGCTTTTTTTGTTGTAATGATTTGTTTAGATAAATCTTTTTCTTCTTTAATTAAATCTTGGTAAATAAATTTAAAATTATTATCATTTTTTTCTTCATCGATGATTAAATAATGAGAATAATCATTATTAATAGCAGCAGCGATTTTATAAAAAGCGATTATTGATCCTAAAGCGTCCAAATCAGATTGAATATGACCCATAATAAAAGCGTTTTTATGTTTTTTTAAAATTTCTTCTAATATTTCAGAATTTACTCTAGCAGATATTTTTGAATTTGTTTCTAAAAAAGAAGTGGTAGCTCCAAAATATTTCATATTTTGACCTTCTATATTAACAACTACTTGGTCACCGCCTCTTTTTTGAGCCAATTCTAAGGCGTTTTGAGAATAATTAGATAATTTATTAAAAGGTAAATTATAACAAGCCACTCCGATAGAAAGGGTTATTTTGAAATTATATTTATTAGAAATATCTCGAATTGTTTTTAAAATAGAAAATTTATCATAAATAATATTTTCTAATTGATCACGATTCATTAAAATTAAAAATTTATCATCTGATATTTGATTTAAATAACCATCATAAATTTCAAAAAAATCTGATAAGGCACCTAAATATTCTACTTTTATTTGAGATTGTTCTGAAAAATCAAGATTTTTAAGAGAATTTTCTAAATTATCAAAAGAAAGATGAATTAACACTGGAGTTTTTTGACGATATAATGTTTTGATATTTTCTCTTTCAGAAACATTAAAAAAATAAAAAACGTTTAGTTTTTTTTTATATAAACAATCGAAATTTTTGTTGTCAATATTCAAGATAGTAGTTTTTTCTTCGTAATTTAATAATTCATACATTTCAGAATTAACTTGATCTAATGATGTATTTAGATCAGGATTACCTAAAATCATATTGGCATAATTATTAATCCATTGAATCTTGTGATTGGTGTTATCTATTAAAATAATACCAATAGGCAATTCATTAAATACTTCTTCTCCAACTTGTTCAACATAATAAGAAAGTTGAGCCCATAACGAAAGACGTTCTTTTAATTTTTTGATGGCGAAAAAATGACGTACATTATAAAAAATACCAATAAAAATCAAAAAAATGATTATTTTTCCGAAAAGACTTAAAAATAAAGTCAAAAAAATTTTTTTTATTTCATTGACTTGTTCTTTTAAATTACCTTGTTCGTTCAATAATTTGTTTATTTGTGGTATATCACGTTTTACAATATCTATTATAATAATAATAAAAAGAAAAAATAATATAATTTTTCCGTAATTAAAAATTTTTTCTCTAATTTTTTTATACATGATTTTATCAATAAAACTCATTTCTTATATTATTATCTTTTTATAAAAATAACTTATATTAATAAAAAAATGAACCAAAAAATAAAGAAAACAAGCAGTATACCGAAAAAAGATATATAGATTGTTTTAATGTATTTAATTAGTTGACAACAAAAGGAATTAAAGCCATATGACGTGCTCTTTTAATAGCTTTAGCTAAACGTCTTTGCCATTTAAAAGAAGTACTATTAACTCGACTTGGTAAAATTTTTCCTCTATTAGTTATGAATCTATTTAATAATTCAACATCTTTGAAATCAATTTTAGTAAATTTATTTTCTATAAAGTAACAAACTTTACGACGTTTTTTAAAATATTTTTTTATTTTTTTCATTTTAATTTATCCAATATATTTCCTTTCTTATATATGTTTAAAAGTTAAAAAGGCATGTCATCTTCGTCGAACATTGTTTCTTCGTGATCTTTATTTTGTTTATTTAAGTTATAATTTTTTTGCGAATTCGTATTTTCTGTATTATCGTTTGTATTAAATTTACTGTTATCTTTTTTAGATTCTAAAAATTGAATAATTTCACAATTTACTTCTGTTATAAATTGTTTTTGGTTGTCTTTTTCAAAAGTATTTACTCTAATGCTTCCTTCTACACCTAACAAAGCACCTTTTAAAATATACTTAGCTAAATTTTCCGCTTGTTTATTCCATACAGAACAACGAATAAAATCAGCTTCTCTTACTCCTGAAGCGTTTGTGAAATTTCTATTGACTGCTAAAGTAAATTTTACTAAAGGAACATCACCTCTAACAAAAATCAACTCAGGATCTTTAGTGATTCTTCCTACTAAAATAACCCTATTAATCATAACTTATTTTTCATCTTCTTCCGCTTTTAATACGATATAACGAATAACTTCTTCTGTAATTCTGATAACTCGATTAAATTCTTTAATCGTATCATTATTCACTTCTACCATTAAACTAACATAAAAACCTTGAGAGAATTTTTTTATTGCATAAGCTAATGTTTTTAATTCAGGTTTTTTAAACTCTATTATTTTACCTTCTTTTTCAAAAATACTATTAATATTATTTGTAATATTATCAATTTGTTTTTCGTCTAAATTAGGACTTAAAATATACATTATTTCGTATTTTTTCATTGTTTCAAAAATCCTTTATGGTCTTTTTTGTTCTTATTTTTTAAAATAAGAAAAAGGAATTAAAATAAAATTATATAATATTTAATAATTTTATTTTATAAATCAAAATTGTATTTATACTTATTTTATTATACTAAATTTTTATAAATTTAAATTATAAAATCAACGTTAATTTAAATAATAACTAATTATATTTTAAAAATAAATATATTAAAAAACAAAAGAATAATATTATCAAACTAGCAATAATTAAATATTTATCTTTTGAAT
The DNA here is from genome assembly GCF_041276565.1 of 'Camptotheca acuminata' phytoplasma. Taxonomy (NCBI): domain Bacteria; kingdom Bacillati; phylum Mycoplasmatota; class Mollicutes; order Acholeplasmatales; family Acholeplasmataceae; genus Candidatus Phytoplasma; species 'Camptotheca acuminata' phytoplasma. The sequence continues at coordinate 10,838 of NZ_JBGGGR010000003.1, read as the reverse complement.
CGGGATAAGTATAAACTTGATTCCAAGCTTCATTAATTTGTTCTTTGCATTGATTGTTTGGATTATAACTCAATATTTTATCATTTTTATTTACAGATAATGGCAAAATAGAATTTTTATAATCTAATTCATAAGGAGAATCGAAATCAATATATTCTGTATTTTTTTTCATATTATCTTTTTTTAATAAAAAATTAATAAATTTATAAGCGCCTTCTTTATTCCCTTCTTTAGGTAAACATAAGCCATCAAACCAAACATTAGTTCCGTTATCGTCAAATTGATAATAATCTAAATTGTTATTTTTTTTCATTAAATATCTAGCGTCCCCGGAATAAGCTAAAACAATATCATAACTTTCTTCATCTTTGATTTTCATTCGATCTAATAATTGATCAGTGATAAAAGATAAATTTTTATGTTTACTTTTAAATCGTATTAACCAATTTTTTGCTTTTTCTATATCTTCTTTAGAATTTTTACTATTTACACTAATATCACCGCTATTAAATATTAAACCTAAAAAAATTACTTCAAAAGGGTTATTATATAAAGCGACTTTATTATCGTAATTTTCAATTGTTTTTTTTACTTCGTCAAAAACTAATTCTTTTGAATCAGGATTAAGTTTTCGTTTGTTATATAAAAGACCTAATTTTCCCCAAAGATAAGGAATATTATAATCCCATACATCATTATCATTTGTTTTTTCTTTAATTTTCTTAAATTTGTCATTATAATTAAAATCTTTTTTATCTTCTGTGAAAAGATATGATTGTTTTATTTTTTCTTTATCAATTTTTTCTAAATGTTTTTCTTTTAATTGTTCGATAGCGTATTCGCTTAAAATAGCGACATCATATTTATTGCCGGATTTAATTTTATTAATAGCTATTTCATTAGAAGGTAAAAAAATTTGTTTTACGATAAATTCATTATTTGGTTTTTCGTTAAATTTTTGAATAATACTTGGTTCGATGTATTCAGCCCAATTTAATACTAAAATTTCTTTTTTATTTTTATTATTTTTATCTGTATAAAAAAATTTTTTTGAGATGATGAAAATAAAAATAAATAAACAAAACAATAATATTAAATAATTTTTTTTTTTCATTTTTGTTTATAATCTTTTCTCAATTTAAAAACATCAAATATTATTTTGAATAAAACAATTAAAATCAAAATAGAAGATAAAGCGTTTATTGATGGATTAATAGTCCCTTTTAAACTATAAATATAAGATGAAATATTTTGATAATCTGAACCATTAACGAAATAAGAAATTATAAAATCATCAAAAGATAAAGAAAAAGCAACAGCCATACTGACTAATATAGAACTTTTTAATTGAGGCAAAATCACTTTAATAAAAGCTTGAAAAGGAGTCGCTCCCAAATCATAAGCCGCTTCAACTAAATCTTTTTCTAACAAAAAACATCTATCGTAAATATAAATCAAAACATAAGGAACACTAAAAGAAACATGAGCTAATAACATTCTCCAAAAACTACTTTTTAAACCAATAAAACTAAATAAAACAAACAAAGATAAGGCAATGATAATTTCTGGAATAATAATAAAAATTTGATTCGAAACTAAAACTAATTTACGCCATTTTTTTTTATAATTAATTAAAGCTACCGCTCCTAAAGTACCTATAAAAGTAGAAATAATAGTAGATAAAAAAGCTATTTTCAAGGTAACCCAAATTGCTGATTTAATCGCTTCATCCTGGAAAATTTTATAATACCATTTAAGACCAAACTTATTAAAATGAATTAAAGAAGAAATTCTTCCTTCTGTCGCATTAAACGAAAAAATAATTAATGAAATAATTGGCAAATAAATTAAAAAAATAATAGTGAATAAATAAATCTTAGCTATTTTTTTACTATTTAGTTTGAACATTTTTATCATACGTTTTCAAAAATTTATTTTTTTTAGACAAATATAAAACAATAAATATAAAAAAAGTTAAATTAATAGCAATAGCAGAAGCATTTTTTATATCTCCACTTAAAAAAGTTTTATTTTCAATTAATTCACTAATAACTGTAGTAGTTGTTGGGCCTAAATATTTAGGTACAACTAGATTGGTAATTATTTGTATAAAAACAAGAACAATACCCGAAATTAAACCAGGAACGGACAAAGGGAAAATAATTTTTTTAAAAATTTGTTTATTGTTAGAACCTAAATCTTTTGCTGAATCGATTAAAATAGGATCGATTTTTGAAATACTTAAAAAAATAGATAAAAAAATATAAGGTAAAAAAACATAAATAAAACCAATAAACATTACTAAATTAGTTTCCAATAAAGTTATTTTAAATATTCTTTCAATTAAAGAAAAAATTTGAATTAAAGAATGAATTTTTAAAATCATATTAATCCACATTATGCCATTAATTAACAAAACTAAAATAGATTGAACAACAAAATTAAATTTATAAACTATATACGCTAAGGGATAAGCGATAATAACCAGTAAACATGTTGAGATAATACTTATTAATATAGAACGAAATAAAATATAAAGAAAAGAGAAATTTGAATAAAAATTACGATAATATTCTAAGGTAAAAACAACTTTAAAAATAGGTTCGGTATTTTGTTTTTGAATTGAGTCAATTAAAACGACAAAAACAGGTATTAAGATAAATAAAATAACAATAAAAAAATAAGGAATAATTAAATATTTATAAAAGTTTTTTTTATTATGTTGTACAGATGAATTCATGATCTACCATATTTCCATAACGTGTATATCTTCTGGATTGAAAAAAATTCCTACTTTAGAATTGTTTTGGATAAAATCAGTAGTATGAATAACATAATTACGATATTCAGTTTTTACATTTATTTCCCAATGAACACCTTTAAATAAGACATAACTCACGATACCCTCAAATAAACCCCTTTCAGGACTCACAATATCAATATCTTCTGGACGAATAACAATATCTACTTCTTCATTAGTTTTAAAACCAAAATCAACACACCTTAATTCTTTATTATCAAAAGAAACTAAATAATCTTCTTTCATAAAGCCAGAAATTAAATTTGAATCTCCAATGAATTTAGCTATAAATCTATTAGCTGGTTCATTATAAATATCTTGTGAAGTTCCTATTTGTTGAATTTCCCCTTTATTAAGAATCACTACTTTATCACTCATGCTTAAAGCTTCTTCTTGATTATGAGTAACAAAAATAAAAGTAATACCTGATTTTTTTTGTATTTCTTTTAATTCGTATTGCATTTCTTTTCTTAATTTCAAATCTAAAGCAGCCAAAGGTTCATCTAATAAAAGAACTTTGGGTTTATTAATTAAAGCTCTAGCGATCGCTACTCTTTGTTGTTGTCCGCCAGATAATTGATCGATATCTCTTTCTTCTAAATCTTGTAAACCTACTAATTTCAAATAATAAGAAACTTCTTTTTTAATAAATGATTCTTTTTGAGCCTCAGATAAAATTTTTTTGTTTAATTTTTGTAATTCTTGGTTATATTTTTGATTTATTTGTTTTTGTTGTTCTTTAAACTCTATTTTATTTTTTTTTAATAGCGAATGTTGTCTAAAAAATATTTTTCTAAAATAAGAAAAAAAAGATTTTTCTGTGGAAGCTAAATAATAATTTATTTTATCTTTTTTTATTTTATATTCTTTTTTAATATTTAATAATTCTATATTTTTTTGTATTTTTAGATTTTTTTTTTGTTTTTCTGTTTCTTCATTTAAATTACGAATTTTTAAGCCAAAAGCGATATTTTCATAAACATTTAAATGAGGAAATAAAGCGTATTTTTGAAAAACAGTATTGATTAATCTTTTATGTGGTGGAACGTTTGTAATAACTTCATTATTAAATAAAATATTTCCACTAAATAAATATTCAAAACCTCCAATAATTTTCAAAATGGTAGTTTTACCACATCCTGAAGGTCCTAATAAAGTTACGAATTCGTTTTCTTTAATTTCTAAATTGATATTATTTAAAATAATTTGATTATCAATAATTTTAGTAATATTTTTTAATTGAATTAAGTTTGTCATTTATTTTACCTTTCACAAAAAATAAACTAAATATTTCAATAAAAAAATTTTATTTATCGCCGCTAGATAAAATAGCTAAAAAAACTTTTTGTGGTAACATAACTTTACCTAATGATTTCATTTTCTTTTTACCTTTTTTTTGTTTCGCTAATAATTTTTTTTTACGAGTTACATCACCACCGTAAAGTTTTTCAAGAACATTTTTACGCATAGATTTGATAGTTTCTCTAGTGATAATTTTTTTTCCTAAAGCAGCTTGAATAACTATTTCAAACATTTGTTTAGGAATTAATTCTTTTAATTTTTGACAAATAACTTTTCCTCTATGATAAGCGAAACTTTCGTGGCTTATAAATGATAAAGCGTCTACTACTTCAGAATTTAATAATATATCTACTTTTTTTAATTTACTTTCATAATATTGATCTAATTGATAATCAAAAGAAGCATAACCTTTAGTAGCGGATTTTAATTTATCGAAAAAATTATAAATAATTTCTGATAAAGGTAATAAATACTGTAATATCACTTTATTATGAGACAAATATTGAATATCTTTTAATTGACCTCTTTTATTTTGAGCAATTTCCATAATCGTTCCAATATATATTTCGGGACAAGAAATGAAGGCTTTAATATAAGGTTCTTCGATTCTTTCGATTAATTGATTAGTAGGCCATTTAGATAAATTATCAATTATAATTTTTTTGTTATTAGGTTGATAAATATGAAATATTACAGAAGGAGCCGTAATAATAATTTCGATCCCGAATTCTCTAGTGATTCTTTCTTTAGTAATTTCCATATGTAAAAGTCCTAAAAAACCAACTCTAAAACCTACTCCTAAAACTTTAGAACTTTCTTTTTCATAAACTAAAGAAGAATCATTGAGTTTTAATTTTTGCAAAGATTCTTTTAAATGATTATATTGTTTTAAATCAGAGGGAAACATACCACAAAAAACAACGGGATTAACTTGACGATAGCCTGGCAAAGGCAAAACTTGTGAATTACCATGTAAAGTGATAGTATCACCTACACGAACATCATCCATGTTTTTAATAAAAGCGCTTATATAACCTACATCACCGACTGCTAAAAAATCTTTTTTAATTGGTTTAGGTGAAAAAACTCCTACTTCCATAACTTCATAAACAGCTTTACTGGAAATAAAACGAATTTTATCTCCTTTTTTGATATATCCATTAAAAACACGAATAGAAGGAATAACACCTTTATAAGCGTCAAAAACAGAATCAAAAATTAAGGCTTGTAATGGCTCTCTTGCGTCTCCTACAGGTGGTTCAATATGTTTCACAATTTTTTTTAAAATTTGATCAACTCCTAAACCAGTACGACCGCTAGAAATAACTACATTATCTAAACTTAAATTTAAAGTGCTTTGAATATCTTTTTTTGTTTTTTCGATATCTGCTAAAGGTAAATCTACTTTATTTAAAACAGGAATAATTGTTAAATTATTATCTAAAGCTAATTGAACATTGGTTAATGTTTGGGCCTGAATTCCTTGAGTAGTGTCTATCACCAAAAGAGCTCCTTCGCAAGCAGCCAGAGAACGAGAAACTTCATAATTAAAATCAATGTGTCCAGGAGTATCAATTAAATTTAAAATATATTCTTCTTGATCTTCATATTTATATTTGATAGACACTGTATTTAATTTGATTGTTATTCCTTTTTCTCTTTCGAGTTCCATAGAATCTAAAATTTGTTCTTTCATTTCTCTTTTTTCAATAGTATTAGTGATTTCTAAAATTCTATCAGCTAAAGTGGATTTTCCATGATCTACATGAGCGATAATAGAAAAATTACGAATTTTATTTTTTCTTTTATTTATTTCATTTAATTCCATATTTTAAAACCTTTTAATCCTAAAATAATTATTTTTCTCTTATATACATTTTATATTTATTATGATAAAAATATCCCGATATAAAAATAAATTATTTTTTACTTTTATTTTTTTTAATCTCTTGTATAAAAGATAAATAATTATTGTAACGAATAGGAGAAATTAGACCTTCTTTAAAAGCTTCTTTTATTCTACAATTATTTTCGTTAATATGCAAACAACTATGATTAAAAAAACATTCTTTAGACAAATCAACAAAATCGATATATAAATCTTTTAATTCTTCTTCTTTTAAATCTTTTAAATCTAATTTAGAAAAACCTGGAGTATCAGCGATATATCCATTGTTAAAAAAGAATAACTTTGAGTTTTTAGTAGTATGTTTTCCTCTATTTAAATATTCAGAAATTTCTTGAGTTTTTAAATTGAGAGAAGTTAAAGCGTTAATTAAAGTAGATTTGCCTACTCCTGTTTGGCCTGCTAAAATGGTAATTTCGTTTACAAGTAAAGAATATAAAACTTCTATTCCATTTTTTTTTTTACTATCAACATAATAAATAGTTAAAAATTTTTGATAATAAGAAATTTTTTTTTGAAACGAAGTTAATTCTTCTTGTGAAATTAAATCTATTTTAGTAAAAATTAAAATAATTTTTAATTTAAATTTTTGCAAAATGATTAAAAATTTATCTAATAATTTAAATTGAAATTTAGGTTTAATGAGAGAAAAAACTAAAAAAACTTGTGTAATATTACTTATATTAGGTCTTTTTATTTGATTAGTACGAGGTAAAATACTATCAATTAAAAATTTATCGTTTTTAGGTTCAAAGTAAACTACATCCCCAATTATAATTTTATGATAATTAGCATTATCTTTTTTTTCGTTTTTAGAATTAGAATATTTTATTTTTCCTTTAACTTGTGCAATAACTTTTTCTTTTGTTTCTAAATCTACTAATACATATTCTTTTATTAAAAATTCGATTACAATACCTTTACGCAAATAAATTAGTCTCCATTATATTTATCTTATTTGAACCTTATAAATTTTTTTAATTCTATTTTCTGTTTTTTCCATAATTTCATTGATCGATTTATTAGATAAGCTATGATTTTTACTATTAAAAATAAAACGAAAAGTTAAAGAACGTTCTTTTTGATTATAATCTTGAGATTTATGCACATCTAAAAGTTCACATTTTATTAAAAAATCAGGCATATCTTGCATGAGAGTTTTTTGGATATCTTCCAAAAGATATTCTTCAGAAATTAAAAAACTTAAATCTCTAACAATAGAAGGGAATTTGGTAATAGATTCAAAAAAAATTTGTTTAGATTTTTCTAAAGGTAAAGCGTCTAAATTAATTTCCGAAATATAACTAGTTTTTAAACGGTATGATTTCATTAAAGAAGGATGTATTTCACCTATAAAACCAACTTTTTGGTTTTTATAAAAAATATCAGCTTGTTTTCCTGGATGAAGATTAGAATAAGAAGAAGTTTTTTTGAAATCAAATTCAATTCCTAAAATCAAACTTAATTTAACTAAAACTCCTTTTAAGATAAAAAAAGAACTCTTTATATTAATTTTAAGTGGATTAAAAAAATTTAAATAATTCCCACTTATTCCTAAAGATAAATGCGTTTTTTCTTGATCTGATTCATATACTTTTCCAATTTCAAAAAGAAAGTTATCATAATTATTATGCTTTTGATTGTAATTTAAAGTGGAGATCATGCTTCCGCTTAAATGTTTTCTTAAAATGACTAGTTCTTGAGAAATAGGATTAATTACTTCTATATTATTAGGAGAATGAGGGAATAAATTTAAAATTTCTTGATTAACTAAGCTATAACTAATGATTTCATAAAAACCTATATTAGCCAATAAATCTTTTATTTTATATATTTTTTCTTGTTTTGATTTTCTTAAAAAAATATTATTTTCTGGAAAATCAGATGTTTGGATTTTATTATAACCATATATTCGAATAATATCAGAAAAAACATCTTCAGGAATCACGACATCATAACGTTGCGAAGGAGCAAATACATGAAATATATTATTATCTATTGTTTTTATTTCATAATTAAATCTAGTTAATAAATTTTTGACTTCTTCATAAGAAAAAGATATTCCTATTCTATCAGATAATTCTGCTAACGAAAATGAAATTGTTGGATTTGTTTTAGTTTGAGTTTGAGTTTGATCTGAATTTACATTAGATATAATTATGTTTTCGTCCATCTCTTTTAATAGAGAAACAAATTTATTTAAAGCGAATTTTACTAAATTAGAATCGATACCTTTGGTTAAACGTAAACTTTTTTCGTCTTTTTCAATATTTAATTTTTTAGTAGTTTTTAGAATATTGGAAGGTTCCAATAAAGAAGAAGATATAATAATTTCTTTTGTATTAAATTTTAAATTATTTTGTTTTGAATTGAGGACACCAGCGATAGATATAATTTTGTCTCCGTTAGCGACAACTATATTTTGAGAATTTAAATGGTATTTTTTATTTCGAGAAGATTCAATAATTTCATTTTCAACAGCGTTTCTAATTTGAATTGTTTTGTTTTGGAAATTAGTTATATCAAATATTTCTAAAGGAACACCATATTCGATTAAAATTAAATGAGATAAATCAACAATGTTATTAATTGGTGTTATATTATGAAGAAAAAGTAAACTTCTTAACCATAAAGGAGATGTTCTAACAGTAATATTATTGATATAACGAATATTATATTCCAAACAATCTTCAGAAAAGATTTGAACCTTAAATGGGTTCTTTATTTCTTCTTGAACGATATTGGAAAAAAGATGTTCTGGTAATTGTTTATTATTAGTAGCAGCGTTTAATTCTTTCACAAAACCAATATAAGATAATAAATCACCTCTGTCAGGAGTAATACTTAATTTCCACAAATTACTTTCTAAATATAAATATTCTAAAGCGTTTTTTCCTAAAGGAGCGTCGTCATCTAAAATAAGAATACCTTTTTGTTCGTCTTCTTTTAAAAAAACAGGATTTAAACCTAATTCAGAAGCTGAACAAATCATTCCTTGAGATTCTACTTCGAACATCTTTTTAGATTCAATATAAATATTCATTTGTTTAATATAAGCTCCTACTAGAGCTACTACTACTTTGTGGTTTTCTTTTAAATTAGAAGCACCACAAATAATTTTTAATAAATTATTTCCAACATCAACAGTTACTAAAGAAAGTTTTTTAGTTTCAGCTATTTTTTCAAATTCAATTATTTTCCCTATAACTAAATGAGAATTTTTTTCGAATATTTCAGATTTATCAATTTCCGTAATGTGGTTATTTATTAATGATTGTAATTGATTCCAATCATAATTATTAGTTGGAAAGTATTTTCTTAAAATCTTTTCAGTAATTATCATTATTTATTTCTTTTATCCTTAAAATTTATAGAAATAATGTATACCATTAAAATAATTTAAATAAATTGATTTAAAAAACGGATATCGTTGTTGTAAAAATGTCGGATATTATCAATTTTATATTTTAACATCGCTATTCTTTCGATTCCTATACCAAAAGCAAAACCTTTAAATTTGGTATTATCAAAACCTCCATTTGAAAGTACTTGAGGATGAACTAAACCTGCTCCGAGAACTTCTAAATATATTTTTTTTTGATTTTTATCAATTATGACTAAATCTACTTCAAAACTAGGTCTTGTAAAAGGAAAATAAGAAGGTCTAAATCTTAATTTTTGTTCTTGTCCGAAAATATGTCTAAGAAAAGAGGTAATGGTTTCTTTTAAATTTATAAAAGTCGCTGTAGGACTAATAAATAAACCTTCTAATTGTGTAAATTGATGACTATGAGTATCGTCATCTTTATCTCGCCTATAAACCTTACCTGAAGAAATAATTTTTAAAGTTTGATTTCTATTTTGTTGCATACTTCTAATTTGGATTCCTGAAGTATGAGTTCTTAAAAGTAATTCAGGATTAAGGTTTAAATAAAAAGAATCTTGCATATCTCTAGCGGTATGATATTTTGACATATTTAATAATTCGAAATTATATAAATCTGTTTCTATTTCGTTTCCTTCGTAAATAGAATAACCTAATCCTAAAAAAAAATTTTCTATTTGTCTAATTATTTGATTTAAAGGGTGTAAACTTCCTTGTGGAAATCCTAAAGAAGGAATACTAATATCTATTTTTTCTTCTTTTAATTTTTGATCTAAAATTTTATTTTCTAATAAAGTTTTTTTATCTTTTAATAAATTGACAAATTTTTGTTTTAGAAAAAAAATTTTTTTTTTTAATTCTTTTTGTTCTTCTTGGTTTAAATTATTAATTTGTTGTAAAAAACCAAAAATTAAACTTTTTTTGCCTACATATTTCGATTCTAGTTTCAACAATTCTGTAATATCATTTATTTCAGAAAATTCTTTTAAAAAATTTTCTTCTAATTTAATTAATTCTTTATTCAATTCAATTTCATTTAAATACATTTAACAAATATTATATGTATATTAAAACCTTTCTTTGTTAATTTATTATTAAATTATCTCTTTATTAATAAATTATATTTCATATAATGATATATCTTATATTTTAGATTTTATAAATAACGATTTTAATAATATAGTATATTATATATAATTTTATTTCAAAATATTTTAATAATTTTGGTAATATAACAAATTTTCAAAATATTTTGAAACATTTTAAAATCATTGAAAGAAAAATTGAAATTAATTTTATTTTAACAAAAAAAACTTTCAAAAACAAAAGTATTTTCTTTATCTTTGATAAATTAGATATCAAAATAACTTTTGATTTTTTGGAAGTTGTTTTTTATTATTTTGATGCAAGCTCCTACTTGCTTTTTTTTTTTTTTTTTTTTTTTT
>NZ_JBGGGR010000002.1:0-21349 GCF_041276565.1 'Camptotheca acuminata' phytoplasma | reverse complement strand
ATATTTTTTAAATTTTTTAAAAAAATATCAAAAAAAAATTATTTTAGTTATTAGTAAAATAGATATTTTAAAAAATAAAACAGCCATTGATAAAATTATTTTAAGTTATACTCAAGAATTTGATTTTGACGCTGTCGTTCCTATATCTAGCGTTAATAAACAAAATTTAGAAATTTTAAAAGATAATGTTTTATCTCTATTAAATGAGGGAAAACTTTTGTTTCCAATAGAAACTAAAACAAATATAACGCAAGAAAAATTAATCACAGAATTATTAAGAGAAAAATTCTTTTTTTATTTAGATAAAGAATTACCTCATGTTTGTCGGAATGTGTTAGAAAAAACAGAATTAACTGAAGCCCAAGTGCCTAATGTTATCAATGTTTTAATTTTTGTCCCTAAAATTAATCAAAAAAAAATTTTAATAGGCCATAATGGTGAGAATTTAAAAAAAATTCGGATCGCTGCTCAAAGAGATATCAAAAAGGTTTTAAAAATGAAAATTAATTTAAAATTATGGGTTAAAATAGATTCTGATTCCTTACGTAAACAAAACGTTTCTTTATGATTCATTTAGAATTTAAAAAATAATAATCGAATGGTTTAAATAATTTATGTTGAATGAAAATAAATCTACCATTTCTTTTAAAGAAATTGTGAATTTTTTAAAAAGTTCCGGTTTCGTTTTTTCAGGTAGTGAAATTTATAATGGTTTAGCAAATAGTTTCGACTATGGTCCTTTAGGTAGTTTGTTAAAACAAAATATTAAAAAAGCTTGGAAAAAAAAATTTATTCAAGAAAACGAATATAACGTTTTATTAGATAGCTCCATTATAATGAATCCGAAAGTTTGGGAAGCTTCCGGACATTTAAATTTTTTTATCGATCCTTTAGCGGAAAATAAAGATGATAATAAACGTTATAGAGCAGATCACTTAATTAAAAAACATAATAGCAAAATAGATGTGGACAAATTAAGTTATCAAGAAATGACTCAATATTTAATTCAAAATAAAATTTTAGGTACTGAAAATTGGGTTCCTGTTAAAGAATTTAATTTATTATTTCGAACATATCAAAGTTCTGTGGTAGAAAACGCTGTTCCTATATATTTAAGACCAGAAACTTGTCAAGGTATTTTTATTAATTTTAAAAATATTTTAAATTCTACTAGAAGAAAAATTCCTTTTGGAGTTGGTCAGGTGGGAAAATCTTTCAGAAACGAAATCACTCCAGGTAATTTTATTTTTCGTACTCGTGAATTTGAACAAATGGAATTAGAATTTTTTTGTCATCCGAAAGATTATTTAAAATGGTTTGAATTTTGGATTAAATATTCTTTGGATTTTCTTTTACAATTAGGAATTGATCTGGATAAATTAAAAAGAAAAAATTATGATTCCAGTGAATTAAGTCATTATTCGAATGCTACTACTGATATTTTATTTCGTTTCCCTTGGGGTTTTGATGAATTATTAGGTATCGCTTCTAGAACTGATTTCGATCTTAAAAATCATCAAAAACATTCTAAAAAAGATTTACAATATTTTGATATGGAAACTAAAGAAAAATATTGGCCTTTCGTTATCGAACCTTCTTTGGGTGTTGAAAGATTATTTTTATCTATTGTCATTAATGCTTATCAAATAGAAAAATTAGATAATAAAAAAACAAGAGAAGTTTTGAAATTACACCCTTTTTTAGCTCCTTATAAATTAGCTATTTTACCTTTAATTAAAAAAGTACATAATCAAAAAGCAAAAGAAATATATCGTCGATTATCTTCTTTTTTTGAAGTAGATTATGATGAAAGTCAAAGTATAGGTAAAAGATATCGTAGACAAGATATGATCGGTACTCCCTTTTGTTGTACCATTGATGACGAGAGTTTAAGCCAAAATACAGTTACTATAAGAGATAGAAATACTTTATTACAAGAAAAAATAAAAATTGATGAAATTAAAAATTATATAGAAAACAAAATAACATTTTAATTTATATATCTAAAAAAGGTATTCAAAAAATGAATCAAACTATTTTTGATAAATTAAATGAAGAAATCGCGATTCATGAATTAGTTGAGAAAAGTGACGTGGTCTTAAAAAGAAAAGGCAAAAACTTTATGGGTTTATGTCCTTTTCATTCGGAAAAAACCCCTTCCTTTTCGGTTTCGGTCGAAAAAAATATCGCGGTTTGTATGGCTTGTCGAAAAGGTGGTAAACCCCTAACCTTTTATAGTCAACTGAAACAAATCCCCTTACCAGAAGCCGCCCAACAACTAGCGGAACTTTTTAATTTTGATTTTTTAAAAAAGAAAATAGCTATTAATCCTTTAACAGAAATTTTAAATTTAACTCAAAATTATTTTCAAAAATCTTTATTCATGATTTTAGAAAAAGAAGAATACCAAGACCACCCTGTAAGAAATTATTTATTGAACGAAAGAAAATTAACAATTGATTTAATTAAAGAATTCAAGATGGGCTACGCTTATGATAGTCAAAACGCTTTAACAGGGTATCTTTTAAAAAAAGGGTTCAAAACAAAAGATTTACTGACTTTAGGTTTAATTCAAGAAAATATTTTTTTTGACAAAAACCAACCTCAAGAAAATCAAAACCCTTATTATGATTTTTTTAAAGACCGCATTATTTTTCCTATCACGAACTTAGAAGGAAAAACAGTCGGCTTCTGTGGACGCACCTACAACAACAAACAACAAGCTAAATATCTCTTTAACATTCAAAATAAATTATTTCAAAAAAATAATCTTTTGTATCGCTTTCACGAACATCAAAAAGAAATCGAAGAAAAAAAAGAGCTCTTTTTATGTGAGGGTTTTTTTGACGTCATCGCTTTTTATCAAATCGGGATGAAAAACACCGTCGCCACTCTAGGAACCAATCTCAACCAACAACAAGCTGCTTTTTTAAAAACCAAAGTAAAAAAAATTATTCTTTCTTTTGACGGTGATAAAGCCGGACAAGAAGCGAACCAAAAAGCCGCGGAATTATTAAATAAAAACAAAATCATCACTAAAATTTTTGTTCTTCCGGAGGGAAAAGACCCGGATCAATATATTTCAGATAACATAAGGGATATCAATTTTTTAAAAGACAACATCCACACCTGCATCAAAGATTATATTTTTTATCATCTCGAAGAATTAAAACAACAAGATTTAAGTATTAATCAAATTCAAAAAAAAATAGGAAAAATATTGCAAAATCATGATATAATTACTATGGAATATTATCAAAAAAAAATATACGAGAAGTTTAATGAACAAATTAATTTAGTTCCAGGTAAAGATTTAGCAAAAGAATACATTATATTTTTAGAAAAACAAAAAGACAAAATGTTTGTTGAAGGCGAAATTCCAGTTGATTTAAAATCGATATCTTTGTTATCTTCTATATTTAAACTTGTAAAACATCAATCAAATAATTTTATTGCTTGGGTCGAAACTATTTTAGAAAAACTTTATGATGAATATTTAGAATTAATTGAACCGGATGTTTTGGAATTAATTCGCGGCATTAAAAAATATTTTCTTGAAGAAATAGAAAATCTTGAGATAAAAGAATTTAAATTTGCAATTTTTAAAACATTCTTGCAAAGTAATTTAGAGGATAAATTTAATAATTCTGAAAAGATATATCATTTATTATCTAAAGTAGAAAAAAATTTATTTTTAGACAATAAAAAAACAATCAAAAGAGAAGACTTTTTAAAACAACTTTTTTTACCTTTCGCGCTAAAAAAGAAACTTTTGGAAATAAATAGAATAAAAAAAGCAATTCGAGAATTCAAAGAGAAATTATTTGAAACAGATAAAGAGATAAATCAAGAAGAAAAAGATAATCTTAAACAACTTGAAAACGAGTTTAAACAAAAAAATGAAGAATTTAAACAACAAATTCTTGACATAGATAACAACTTAAATGATAAAAATGAAGAAGACGCTACAAGAATATAAAATATTAATTAAAAAATTATATAAAAAAATAAAAATGTATTGTAATTAAAATAAAATAATATATTATTTTATTGTGAGAAGTTTAATAATTAATTTATTTTTTTATTATTTTCTTTTATAGTGTAATTTTGAAATTATTGAAATAAAAAAAGGGGTCTTAATTATGAATTTGAGAAAAGTTTTCAAAAAAATTTATAAAAACCATCATTTATTTTTGGAACAAGAAGTCAAATTTATACCAATAACTTCTTTTCAACAAAAAAATAAATTGTTAGATTCTTTTTATAAAGATGAAGATGTTTTTAATAAAAAAATTATTAAATTTTTTACTATGTCTCAAAAAAAATTCAAAATCAAAAATAACAGTTCCAAAAAAATAAAATCATCTAAGGTCAATGCATTCGATGAATTATACGCTAAAAAAAATACTATTACTCCTGAAGAAGAATTGTTAAAAAAAGATTTGAATGTTAATAACACTCCAAATTCAGCTCAAATAAGCGATCCTATTAAAATGTATTTAAAAGAAATTGGGCAAATCCCTTTGTTAACTTTAGAAGAAGAAAAAATTCAAACTAAATTACTTTATGCAGGTGCGCAAGCTAAGAAAAAATTAGAAAAATATAATAATCAAGACATAAGCTTGACTACAGAACAATTAGAAGAAATTAATAAAAAAATAAAAGACGGCAATAGAGCAAAAAATAAATTAGTCGAAGCTAATTATCGTTTAGTTGTTTCAATCGCTAAACGTTATATAGGAAGAAAAATTTTATTTTTGGATTTAATTCAAGAAGGCAACATGGGTTTGATGAGAGCTGTAGAAAAATTTGATTATACAAAAGGTTGCAGAGTTACTACTTACGCTACTTGGTGGATAAGACAAGCAATTACAAGAGCAGTAGCTGATCAAGCTAGAACTATTAGAATACCAGTACATATCATCGAAACAATGAATAAAATTTCTAGATTTAGAGGCAAAATGACACAAGATTTATTACGTAAAGTAAAAAATGAAGAATTAGCTGAAAAAATGCAAATCGATGAAAAACAAATTATTGATATTCAAATGATCGAAAAAGAAACTATTTCGCTAGAAACATCAGCTAGAGAAGAAGATGATTCATCTTTAGGTGATTTCATTAACGATCCTAACACTATTTCGCCACATAATTACATGTTGCAAGAGATGTTAAAAAAAACTTTAGATGAATCTTTAGAAGAAAATTTAACAGATAAAGAAGAACAAGTGTTAAAAATGCGTTATGGTTTAACAGACGGACATATTTACACTTTAGAAGAATTAGGACATAAATTTGGAGTTACACGAGAAAGAATTCGTCAAATAGAATCTAAAGCTTTAAGACGTTTAAGAAGCCCTTCAAAACAAAATAAATTAAGAATGTTATACAACAATATTACTCAAAAATGAAAAGAATTGACTTTATCGCTTCTTTGATTAAAGGTTATAATACAGTTTTAGATATAGGAACAGATCATGGTTTAGTTTTAAAAAAAGCTTTAGATTTGAAATATATCCAAAAAGGAATCGCTTCCGATAATAAAGCGAAACCATTAGAAAAAGCAAAACAAAATTTAAAAAATTATCCTGTTGAATTCTATTTAAGTGATGGTTTTGAAAAAATAGATGTTTATTTTGATTTAGCTTTAATTTGTGGAATGGGCCCGAATACTATTTCACAAATTTTATCTAAATATTATTATAAAAATAAATATTTGTTATTAGGATGCCAAGGCAAAGTTAATTATTTAATCGAATGGTTAAAATTAAATAATTTTGTTATTTTAGAGTATTATAATTTTTATGATAAATTTAATTATCTTTTTTTAAAAGTTTTTAAGTAAAATTCATTTTTTTTAAAAACTGTTTTCAATAAAATTGAAAAAAATATAATATTTCAAGGTATAATATAAATTGATTAATAAAAAAAAGTTTGAGTAGCTCAGTAGGACAGAGCAGCGGTCTTCTAAGCCGTCGGTCAGGGGTTCGAATCCCTTCTCAAACGCCATTTTTAATTGTTTTTATATTTATTTCATGTATTTTAATTATATAAATATTAAATTTTTGAAAAATAATTTTTGCTCTTAAATAAATATTTAGTTAATTATTTATTTAAGAGCAAAAAAACGGAGATGAAAACATGGCTGTTCCTTTTAGAAGAACTGGTAAAACCGCAAAAAGAAAAAGACGTACTCATTATAAATTAAAAAGTCCTAGTTTAATTATTTGTCCTGAGACTAATAATTTTACTTTATCACATCGTGTAACTTTAAGTAGCCCTTACTATAAAAATAAATTAGTGGAATTCAAAATTAAAAATAAAAATAAAGAAAAAAATAATTAATTTTATTTTTTTTAATTTTATTTAAATCATATTATTTTCATTATTAAAATAAAAAAATATTTTTCTTAGTGAAATTTATATTAACTGTAATTATAAATTTGTTTTAGTAAAGAAATAAAATGAATATTTTCGATTTGAATTACATTCAATTTTTTTCAATTATGTGATTAATAAAATTATCATAAAATTAAATTTTTATATTTTTTAATAGAAAAAGTGAGATTAATTATTTTTCGTTTGAAGAAAATTTAATTTAACGTCAAACCAAAAATAATTTATTCATCGACTATATAAAAAAAGAAATAATTTTTAATTTTATGATTTTTTTATTTTATTATTTTTTTATTTTATTATTTTTTTATTTTATTATTTTTTTATTTTATTATTTTTTTATTTTATTATTTTTTTATTTTATTATTTTTTTATTTTATTATTTTTTTATTTTATTATTTTAATAAATTTTTTGAAAATAAAATGAGGAAATAAAATATTAACTATAAATTCGATTTCAGTCTTCGAAAAAGAAATATTTTCGATATGATTATTTATAGTATTCATTAAAAATTAATATAGAAATATAGTTTATTTAAGATAAAATTAAAATTGAATTAATCCCCCTATTAGTGAATTTATAAATAAAAAAGATTGAAATTGATAAATAAGGAAAGAGTGATTTTTAAATGAAAAAAATGACTTTCAGTGAAATCAAAAAAACATGGTTAAATTTTTTTATTAATAAAAAACATCATTTAGAAAATTCTGTTTCCTTAATTCCTGATTCTTCTGACGAAAGTTTATTATGGGTTAACGCTGGGATTGTTCCTTTAAAAAAGTATTTTGATGGTTCTCAAAAAGTTTCTTTTCCGAAAATAGTAAATATTCAAAAATGTTTAAGAACTAGTGATATTGAAAAAGTAGGAAAAAGTATGTTTCATCATACTTTTTTTGAAATGTTAGGTAATTTTTCAATAGGTGATTATTTCAAAAAAGAAGCTATTGATTTTGCTTATGAATTATTAATGTCTGATAAATTTTTTGGTTTACCTCAAGAAAAATTATATATTACTTATTTTGATAAAGATTTAGAAACATATCATTTATGGTTAGATAAAGGAATTAGTTCAGATCATTTGATCCCTTTTAAAAATAATTTTTGGGAAATTGGTGAAGGTCCTTGTGGTCCTTGTACAGAAATTTTTTTTGATAGAGGGAATAAATATAATTCTAAAGGAATAGAACTTATTATTGAAGATATTTCGAATAATCGTTTTGTTGAAATTTGGAATATCGTTTTTTCTCAGTATAATAGCGAATCAGGAAAAAATAGAGAAAATTATTCAGAATTACCAAGTAAAAATATTGATACAGGTGCTGGGTTAGAACGTTTAGCTTGTGTATTACAAGAAACAGAAACTAATTTTGAAACAGATCTTTTTTGGCCTATCATTGAAAAAATTAGTTTTTTAAGTAAAAAAAAATATTCTGAGAAAAAAGAATTTTTTAAAATTATCGCTGATCATATTAAAACTTTAGTTTTTGGTCTTGGCGATGGCGTGATATTTTCTAATATCGGAAGAGGATATATTTTAAAAAAAATTTTAAGAAGAGCTTTTTTTCAAGGACAAAAATTAAATTTAACAGCCCCTTTTTTATTTCAATTGGTTTCAGTCGTGATCGATCTTATGGAAGAATTTTATCCTTATTTAAGAAACAAACAAACGATTATCGAAAATATGATTAAAAAAGAAGAAGATAAATTTTTATTTCATTTAGAAAAAAGTGCTAAATTATTTCAAAAATTAGTTTCTGATAAATTTTTATCAGGAGAGAATTTTTTTAAACTTTATGACACTTACGGCTTACCGAAAGAAATGATTCTAGAATATGCTCAAATGAATAATTTACAGGTAGATGAAAAAGAATTTGAAATTTATTTAACAAAACAAAAAGAATTATCACGTGAAAACAGTAATATTAAAAACAACATGAATATTCAAAAAGAATTGTTTATGAATTTTAAAGATAAAAGTGATTTTATTGGTTATAATATTTTTGAGACAAAGACAAAAATTCTTAAATTATTTGATGAAGGTATTGTTTTAAGTCGAACTCCCTTTTTCCCTATTATGGGAGGACAAAAATCTGATTCAGGTCAAATTAACGGGTTACAAGTAACGAAAGTCATCAAATTGCCAAATAATCAATTTTTACATCAATTTAATGAATCGTTTCAAAATCTTTTGTCAGAAGGACAAGAAGTCTTAGCTTCTATTGATTTACCAAAAAGAAAAAAAACTTCTTTGAATCATACTGCTACTCATTTATTGCAAGATGTTTTAAGATATTCTTTAGATGAAAATATTTTATTTAAAGGTTCTTCTTTGGATGACCAATTTTTAAGAATAGATTTTTCTTATTACCGTAATTTGTCACAGGAAGAATTATTTCAAATAGAAAATAAAGTTAACGAATTTATTGAAAAAAAAGAACCAGTGATCATTCGAGAAATGCCTTTCGCTGAAGCGATCAAACAAAAAGCTCAATTTATCGAAAACAAAACTTATCCTGAAATAGTAAGAGTCGTGCGGATAGGAGATTTTTCGATTCAATTATGTGGTGGTACACATGCTTCCAACACAGAAGAATTAAAACGTTTTGTTATTTTAGATTACAAATTAATTGGTTCAGGAATTTATCGTGTCGAAGCCACTTCAGGTCATAATGTAAGTTTTTTTTTAAAAGAAAAATTAAGTTCTTTATTCTTAGAAGAAAAACAAATTTTACAAAAAATAGAAAAAATCAAAAATGATAATTCAACTCTTGACCAATCTTTTTTTCAAATAGACCAAAATTTAATTTCAAATATAAAATATAACAGTTATAAAGATATACAAAATTATAAAAGTCATTTGGATTCTTTGAGAAAACAATTTGGCAAAATGAAAAAATACATTTCACAAAAACAGAACGAAAAAATTTTAAAAGAGATTGATAATTTTATACCTCGTCAAATCGAAAAACAAATAATGATTATCATTGATGACGATCAAGACATAAGTGGAGACATTTTAAAAGTTTTACTAGATAAATTATTTCAAAAAATAAATAATGATTTCTTGTGTTTATGTCATAAAAAAACAGATCAATTTATTTTTTTATGTAAAAGTAAAACGATCAACGCGAATGGTTTTATTCAAAAAATTAATCTAACGATAAATGGTCGAGGTGGCGGAAATAATCATTTCGGACAATCATTTAGTCGTGATATAAACAAATTTGATCAATTTAAAAACAATTGGAAAAAATTTTTATGAAAAAAAAAGATGCTTTTTTAGGTTTGGATTTAGGAGAAAAGACTTTAGGGGTTTCTATTTCTGAATTCGGTATTTTTGTTAATAATTTAAAAACCATTTTTTTTCGTTTAAATCAATATAATGAATTAATTAAGCCTTTATTTGAAATTATTGAGAAATTTCAAATTACTAAAATTATTTTAGGGTATCCGAAACATATGAATAACGATGTAGGAATTAAGGCTAAAATTAGTATTAATTTTCTTGAATTAATGAAAAAAAAATTTGATTGTGTAGAAATTATTTTATGGGACGAACGTTTAACAACAAAACAAGCATATCGATTTTTACGTGAAGGACGTTGTAAAAAAAAGAAAATTAAAGAAATAAAAGATCAAATGGCAGCATCTATTATTTTACAAAATTTTTTGAATTATCATAACAGTCGTTTTAGAGAATAAGAAAATTAAAGAATAAAATTTTATCTTATGTTGATGTCAGAAAAAAAACAAGATTATTTAAAAAAATTAAAAAAAATTTCTTTAAAAAATAAAATCCCTATTATTCAAGATGATACTTTATTATTTTTGAAAAAATTCATTAAGAGAAATAAAATAATCAATATTTTGGAAATAGGAACAGCTATTGGTTATAGTGCACTTGGTATGAGTAATGAAAACAACCAAATTGATACTATTGAGAGAGATTATAATAAATATAAATTAGCTTTAGATTTTTTTCATGAAGGTGTATTCAATATTAAATTCATTTGGGCTGAAGCCTTTTTTTATCAAGCTACTCAAAAATATGATCTCGTCTTTATCGACGCTTCCAAATCACAATACGAAAAAATATTTCAAAAATATAGTGTTTTTTTAAATGATAATGGTTTTATTATATGTGATAATTTAAATTTTCATAATTTAAATGTTGATGATCCTAATTTATCAAGAAGTACGAAACGTTTAATTGTTAAATTAAATGAATTTATGACGTTTTTAAAAAATAATAATTCTTTTAAAACTTTGTTTTTAAACATTGGAGACGGGTTAAGCGTTTCACAAAAAATAAATAAAAAATAAAAGGAAAAGAAATGAAAAAAAATTACGAATTAACTCAATCAGGTTTAGATAAATTAAAAGAAGAACTAGATTACTTAAAAAATGTTAAAAGAAATGAAAATTTAGCGGCTATTAAAGAAGCTAGAGAACAAGGTGATTTAAGTGAAAACGCTGATTACAGTGCAGCTCGTGATGAACAAGTTTTTATAGAATCACGTATTACAGAAATTAAAAATATTTTAAAAAATGTGCAAATTATTAAAACTTCTGACAACAATAAAGAAATTAATATCGGAAAAAAAGTTTTAATTCAATTTTTAGATAATATGAAAGAAGAATATATTCAATTAGTAGGGGTTTTAGAAGTTAATCCTTTCGATAATAAAATATCTATTGAATCACCTATCGGCCAAAGTCTTCAAGGTTATAAAGAAGGGGAACAAGTTTTAGTTAAAACAGAAACAGGAAAAAGTTTTAAAGTAAATATTTTGAAAGTGGAATAAAATGATCAATAAATATAAATATTCACCTTCGTTTTATTATGAATCTATTTTTGATATTCCTTATGATTTTTTTTATAATCAAAAAAAAATCAAAGCATTATTTTTTGATTTAGATAATACTTTATTAAGGCCTGAAGAAAAAAAATTAAATGACGCAACTCAAATAATTTTAAAAAAATTAAGTTTAAAATTTCAAATAGTGATCATTTCGAACGCTTCTTTTAAAAAATTAAAAAATATTATTTCTATGGAATATTTAAATTATATCTATTTAAATTTTTTTCGTAAAAAACCTTCTCATTGGGGTTTACAAAAAGCTTTAACATCATTTAATCTTAATCACGATGAAGTTGTTATGATCGGAGATCAATTAAGAACAGATATTTTAAGTGCTAATAAAATGAATATTCTTTCTATCTTGGTAAAACCTTTAGATAAAGAAAAAGAATCTTTAATTACCAAATTATCTCGTTATTTCATAGAAAAAAGATTTATTTCGAAAATAAAAAAAATCGATTCTCAAGAATATAATAGAAAATTTAAAAATTTTCTTTAATTTTTTTATTTTTTTGCTTCGATGATGATAATTTGTTTTAAAAAGAGATTTAATATTATTTAAAAAGAATTTAATATTTTGAAAAAGTGAATATAAAAAATATGTTGCATATTATTTCCGGAAAATATAAAGGTTTTAAATTATATCCAGTTCCTTCTCCAAAAACTAGAAGTACTTCCCATTTGTTGAGAAAAATTTTATTTGATACAATCGGTTCTTTAGTTCAAGATAGTATAGTTTTGGATTTATTTTCTGGTTCTGGTGCTTGTGGTTTCGAAGCTTTAAGTAGAAGTGCTAAAGAAATTTATTTAGTGGATAATTTTTATTTATCTTTTCGAATTATGAAAAAAAATAAAATGAAATTAAAATTAAATGAAAATGAAGCACATATTTTTTACGGCGACGCTTTTCAAATGTTAAAAAAGTTTATTCAAAAAAATATTTTTTTTGATTTAATTATCATCGATCCGCCTTATTTTTCTGATTTTTATTTGTTACTGTTTCAATATTTAAACCAAGTGACTTCTGAAGAAGCTTTAGTGGCGGTCGAAACACATTATAAAACTTTATTATCTAACGAAATCGAGAATTTTGTTTTATTCAAAATAAAAATCAGTGGAAATAAAAAAATAACTTTTTATAAAAAAAATTTTTTTTAAAATTTTATTTTTTTATTTATTATTTGGTTTATTTATTATATACTATATTAATAGTAGTTTATTTTTTACTTGAAATAAATTAAAAAAAGGTTAAAATTATCATGTCATCTGTTTTAATAGGAATTATATTTTTTATTTTAGGAACTATAATAGGAACTTTAATTTCATTTTTTGGATTTCGAAGATATTTCGAAAAAAATCCTCCTATTACAGAAAAACAAATCAAAATAATGTTTAAACAAATGGGAAGAAACCCAGGAGAAAAACAAATAAAACAAATTATGTCTAATATTAAAAATCAAAAGTAATAGAGAAGAATAATTTTTATGAATAGTTTGATGAATAGCAGTCTATCTTGGTTTGTAGTTGTTTTTTTAATTTCTACGATTATTGTCTTTTTTATGAATTTTGTTTACAATTCAAGAGAAAATAATAAAATTATCAATTATTTAACTCAAATATCTAGAATATCTAGTTTCGAACAAGAATTATTTAAAAGTATTTTAAAAGAATATAAAGAAAATAAATTCACTTTAACCAAAAAACATACCATTACCAAAAAATGGATTGATTTGAAAATAGTGATTAAATTAGAGGAAAATAAAAATAATCCTTTACAATTTGTTTGTTATTTAAACAAAAAAGTTTTTCGTTTGATACAAAAAAATAACAAGTTAAAACAACTATATTTATAAAAATTTTTTGATTAAAAAATTTTTGAATCAAAATTCAATTTGATTTTATTTTATGTTATAAAACAAACAGTTACATTATAAAAAAAACATAATTGTTTTATAAAACATAATTATGTTATAAAAAAAATAATAAAGGGAATTTATTAATTATGAATGAATTACAAATTACTGCTTATCATGAAGAAAAATTTCAAGATATTGGTATTATTAAAAATGGTTTAAAAACTAAGTTAGTTTCTGTGTTTATGAATGATGAAGCAAGTATTAGTACTCCTGATGAACTTTTTTCTATTTCTTTGCTTATGTGTTTTTACAAAACTACTAAAAAGATTTTAACTTTGAAAAAACAAAAATCTATCGATATTAAAGTTAAAGTGAACTGTAATACTGTCAAAGATAAAGAAGGTTATTTTTTTAAAATTGATTTATCTTGTGGTATCGATGGCTTAACTGCATCCGAAACTAAAGAAATTATGGAATTGACTCATAAATATTGTCCTGTTTCAAAAATGTTAGGTGATTATCATCATTTTTCATTTGTTCCTGTTACTTATGAAGAACTATAAAATTCGACACATTAAAAAATAATTTTATTCAACGATATTTTTTATTTTTTGATATAAAAAAATCTTTGAATATAAATAAAAAGACAAGGAATAATAAAATGGAAAGATTTTTATTAAAAAAATTAATAATTATTTCTTTTTTTTTGGCAATTTCATTTATTATAGAAATGGCATTTACAAAGGTTTTTTTTGGTGATCTATGTCAAACTTCTTTTTTAAAATTAGAATTATTACCTCTTTTTTTAATAGGTTTTTTTTTCGGTTTCAAATATAGTTTTTTTTCTATTTTATTATATAGTATTTTGCATATTTTTTTAGAAAGTATTCCGGCTATTCATCAACATAATTTATTAAAACATTTTTCAGATAATATGTCTTTAGTTATAGGTATTTTTATTTTTATATTTATCATACCTTATTTATTATGTTCTTTGACAAGTTTTTTTAGTTTTTATGTTGAAAAAGATTCCAAAATTGTTTATAAAAATAAAAATATTTTTTTAAGTTTAATATTAACAACTATTTTACAGATTATTTCGTATGCTATTTTTGTTTTTTTATTTTATGGTTCAGATAAATTTATTAAAATTATGCATATGAAAAAATTTACTTCGTTTAATAGTAATGGTTTTTTAGTTTTTTTATATTTTTTTCTATCAATTATATGTACCAATTCTATTATTGTTTTTTGTATAATTTTTTTGAAAAAAATTTTCAAAGAAAATATTGATTTAATTTATTTGCAATAAGATTATTTCGATTGTTTGATGATTTTTATATAAAATAATTTATTATTTTGATATAATCTAGCCGAGGACGATAAGAAAAAGGTATTTGATATAACTTTTCTACAAAAATTTTATAATTTATACTTTTCTTTTTGTTATTGGCGATATAGTCAGTTAAAAAATCAATAGGGAGATAAAAATATTTATCATATTGTTTAAAATTGATAATAAAAAAAGCTATTCCTTTAAATTTTTTGATTTGTTCTAAATTATTTATTTGATGTTGCGGGATGTTCTTTAAAGAAAAACTAGTTTTATGGTTTGTTTCTTTAACATCAAAACATATATATTTACCGCGATAAATTCCTTGATAATCAGGAAGCGAATTGATATGATAATAAGCTTCTGTTATTTTAGCTTTTTGTCTTGAAGGATAATTAGTTTTCACTACTTGTATAGAGATCTCATTTTTAAAAACAAGGGCTATATTTTGTTCCTTATAGAAAGCATTAGTTAAAATAATATCTTTTTCTAAGGTATTTCCTAAACCACTTTTATTTAATATTTTTTTTTCTTCTTTTTTTTTAAAAAAAGGATAAGGGTATTGAAACATTTTTTTATTTTTCCTTCATTAAAATTTATGTTACTTATGAAATAAAATTAATAACAATATCTATAATAATATTATATTTTTTTGTATTATATTTTAAAATGTTTTATTTTTTTATAAAAATAAATAAACAAGGAGTTTTAAAGCGTGCAAGATGTTAGTTTTTCTGTATTAGGAGGAATAGGCGAAAATGGAAAAAATTTATATTTATTAAAAATAAAATCTTCTTATTTTGTTTTGGATTCTGGTTCTAAACATCCTAATATTACTTCTGTTCATGGTATAGATTCAGTTATTCCGGAATATACTGTTTTAGAAGATGTTCACTCGCAAATTCAAGGTATTTTCATTACTTCTGCTTTAGAAACACATTCGGGTGCTTTATCTTATTTAATTAAATATTTAAAAGTCCCAATTTATGCTTCTGATTTTGTTATAGATGTTGTTGAAGCTAATTTAGAACAATATAATGAATCATTAAATATTGAAGAATTTGATTTTAAAACCATAAATGAAAATATCGTCATTGATTTAGAGGATACTAAAGTTTCTTTTTTTGGGATATCTCATTTTTTACCTGAAACTTTAGGATTAGCTTTTGAAACAGAACACGGTTCTATAGTTTATGTTAGCGAAATGTATTTTTTACAATTCCAAAATAAAAATTTTAAAACTAATTTTTCTGCTTTATCAAAATTAGGTTCCCAAAAAGTTTTATCTTTAATGACAGCCTCACAAGGGATTTATAATGTTGCCTCCGCGAATAAAGATGAACTTTTAGAATATAATTTAAGTAGTTATTTTTCCAGTATTGAAAATAATATTATAATTTCTTTTTTAATTCCTGATTTATTAAAAATTCAATTAGTTATCGATTTAGCTATTGAATCTAATTTAAAAGTAGTTTTATTAGGAAGAAAAAATGAACCTATTATAGATATCGCTTTAAAAAAGAAATATTTAAAAATTCCGAATAATTTTTTAATCAATTTAAAAAATATGCAGGATTATTTGAAATATAAAAATTTAGTTGTTATTATAGTAGGAAAACGTTTTGAGCCTTTATATAGATTACAAAGAATGTGCAAACAAACAGATCGTTTAATGAAATTACATCCAAAAGATAAAATTTTATTATTGTCTATTGTAACCTCTGGTATTGACAAAATTCAAAATAAAACTATTGACTCTTTATCTCGTAACGGCTTTATCGTTGATGTTGTAGTGAAAGATTTATTAACATCTTATTACAATTACGAAGAAAATTTTAAATTAATGTTAGATTTATTAAAACCTAAATATCTTTTACCGATAGGTGGAGAGTTTAGACATCAATATCAAATGAAAAAAATCGCTATAAAAAATAATTTTTTAGAAAATGATATTTTTATGATGGAAAACGGCGATAGTTGGATTGTAGATAACCAAAATAGACCTCATATTCGCAAAAATTTTTTCAAAAAAATAGGAGAATTTTTAATTGATGGAATTCCTATTTCGGAAGGAAAAGATTATATTGTTAAAGATCGTGAATTATTAGCTAATGACGGTGTTATTATAATCTCTTGTAATATCAGTTTAAGATTAAGAAAAGTTTTGGGAAATATAGAAATTATCAGTAGAGGATTTTTAGATAAAGGAAAAATTTCTTCTATTGTTGATGAATTAAAAAGTTTTTTTTATAAAATCATTGAAGATTTTTTGATAAATGATAAACAAACTAAATGGATCGATTTTAAAAATTATTTAAGAGAAAAATTATCTCATTTTATTTTTAAAGTAACCAAAAAAAAACCAATTATCATTCCTGCTTTAATTACGATTGACTAATTCTTTAGAAAAGTATAACAATAAGGAAAGAACAAATAATGGATTCATCCAATAAAAATTTTGAAACAAACATAACTAAAACAGATGATATATTTTTTTACGCCTTAGGTGGTTTAGGCGAAGTAGGGAAAAATATGTATATTTTAGAAATCGAAAAAAAAATATTTATTATAGATTCAGGTATTTCCTTTTTCGGTGACTCTTTTTTAGGAATTAATTATATTATTCCTAATTATGATTATTTACTTCAAAATGAAGATAGAATCGTAGGACTCTTTATTACTCACGGGCACGAAGATCACATTGGCGGGATCCCTTTTTTATTAAAAAAAATCAAAATTCCAAGAATTTTCACAACAGGAATCGCTTATAATTTGATTGAATCGAAACTAGTGGAACATAAATTAAGTAAATACATTGCTACTATAAATAAATATTCCAATGATTCTAAATTTGTCTTTGATAATACAGAAATTTCTTTCATTAGAATGAATCACTCTATTCCTGATAATTTTGGGATCGTTTTTAATAATAAAAACAGAATTCTATTTTATACAGGAGATTTTAAAATTGATCATACACCTGTGGGACCTTTAGCTGAATATAATAAATTATTAGAATTAAATAAAAAAAATGTTTTATGTCTTTTTTCTGATTCCACTAATGCTCAAAATAAATCATCTATCAAATCCGAAAGCGAAATCGGAAAAAACATCAATAATTTGTTTTTTAAAATTAAAGGAAGAATTGTTATTGTAACATTCGCTTCGAATTTTTATCGTATTAAACAAATTATTGAAGCTAGTATTTTAACAGGTCGAAAAATAGCTGTCTTCGGTAGAAGTATGGAAAAAGCTATTGAAACAGGAATTAAAAATAATTATTTAAAAATTCCTAAAGACACTATTGTTAAAGATAATAATATTGAAAAATATAATAATATTACTTTGATTTGTACCGGATCACAAGGAGAACCATTAGCGGCTCTCAGTCGAATGGCTCAAGGGATTCATAGACAAATTAAACTTTTGAAAAAAGATACTGTTATTTTTTCTTCTTCACCGATCGCTGGAAATAAAGATGGCGTGAATAAAGTTTTAGATTTACTTTTTAAAATGGATGTCGAAGTTATTATTCATGGCGATGTTGTGGATACACATACATCAGGACACGCTTGTCAAAACGATTTAAAATTATTAATTAATTTAGTGAAGCCGAAATTTTTTGTTCCTGTTCATGGAGAACATATAATGTTATCAACTCATAAAAAATTAGCTATCGAATGTGGTATTAAATATGAAGATATTTTTATTTTAGAAAATGGAGATGTTTTATCCATTAATAATGATAAATGTGAACAACAAGAAGAAAAAATAGAAGCTAATAATGTTTATATTGATAGTTCAGGAACAGAAGATCTTGATAATGCTATTTTAAAAGAAAGAAAAATTTTAAGCGAAGAAGGATTATTTTCTATTATTATAAGTTTAGATTCGAAATATAAGAAAATTTTGAATTTACCTATGATTTTCTCTCGTGGTTTCATTTATATGAAAAGCAATAAAGAATTAATGAAAAAAATTGCTTTGGAAATTAAAAAAATAATTCAAAATTATTTATTGAAATTTGAAAAAATAAATAAACTTCATTTGAAAAAAATTATAATTAATTTCGCAACTTCTAAAATTCATGAATTAACATTAAGAAAACCTATTATTATTCCTATTATTTTAACAGTATAATTTATTATATTATTTTTATTATTTAAGATATTTTATTTAGTATATTTTTAATTTTCCTTTTTTCCATAAAATTAAATAAAAAACAATAATTAAGATCAACTTTCTAGTTGGTCTTAATTATTGTTTTGTATAAGAAACAAGTGGATTATTTGGTTTTTTAAAATTAATATATTCTAGAAAGAAAATTTAATTTTTATTATTGTTTATGAAGCGTATAACTTGTTTTTTTATCTCATAATATTAGTAATTGATATGTTTTTATTAATTATTTATTTTTTTAGTATGTAAAAACTAATAAAAAAAGATTGGAAAAAATAAATAGACAATTTAAATTTCGATTTATAAATTTGGAATAAAATTTTATACCAAAACATTTTCAAGAGTAATTCAAGTTTTTTGAATCAAAATTATAAACACAGAAAGGTTATTTTAAATAATTAAGTGAGAAATAAAGATTCGATTCCTCCTATTAAGAAATTAAAATTTTTTGTAGGGTTTTTTCTTGTTTGAATTTTATTTTTACCAACGAATCAATTAGTTTTGGCAATGTTATGTCCAACAAAAACTGAATTAAAAACAATATTACCTCCTTCAACAGAAGTTAAAGTAAATGCATTGACTAATGAAGAAGCTAAAACGGAAATCGGAAAATTAAAACCCGAATTATTAAACAAAATAACAGTTATTAATTTAAATCGAACTACAAACAAAGCTACTGTTAAATCATTAGATCACAGAGGACCAGTTGAATTACAATTAATATTAAGAACTCAAAAATCAAAATTAATAGAAGAAAAAAAGATTTAGGTATTTAGTTATATTAAATGATAACGAAGAAAATACTTTAATCGAAGCAGTCAGTACTTCAAAAAATAAAAGGCGAAACACCAAATACACTAATAATAACATATAAAATTCACATTAAACCAAACATAAAAACGCCAACAGGAGCAACATTCATTATTGAGGGTTTTAATGACGAATTCACTGTTTCTTTCACAACCAAACTAAAAGTTGTAGAATTAGAAAAAATAAAAGACAAAAAAACGACAACTATAAAAACAGTTATTAAAGTCAAAAATCCAACAATAAATGAAACAAAATTAATAATCTCTAACATAAAACAGAAACAACCGCTACAGTAACTTCTAAAGAATTAGAAGGTGAAGCAACAGTTACATTTTTAATAACACAAGACCAATTAAACAAAAAAAATCTGATGTTAAAAAGGTTTATTTTTTTTACGACAATACTGATTATTGTGATTTAACTTTAGAACTTCAATTTGATAAACAAATTGATTTTCCTACTAATAATAAAAATTGGGGCACCGATGAAGAAATACGTTATTGGTGGCGTTCTTACTCCAATTGGAGAAATCATTGGTATAAAAAGAAAGTTTCTACTGAAAAAGGTTATCTTTTGTCAAAATACGATACTCAAGGTTTTCGTTTAGATATTAATATTCATGAAAAAGATACCATTTTAAATGTTCCTTTTTATTCTGCTTATTACATTTACCAAAATGATCAAAATTTTTTAAAAATTAAAAATTTTGCTTTAAAAGAAGATTTAGGAAACGGAATTCATATTAATTATGATAAACCTTTTTTAAATTTTCATACAGATAATTTCTTAGGTAAATGGTTTAAAAAAATTTATAATGATTGGATCGGTTATATTCCAATCGTCAGCAGTGTAAGAAGCGGTATCGAATTAACAGAAGGTTTGATTCAGCGTCATGAAGAACAAATTATTGATAATGGTGTTGATTTAGTTTTAGATACGATCACTTTGGGTTATGGTAAATTTGTTACCAAAACAGAAAAAAGCGCTACTAATCTTCTTTCTAAAGAAATAAAAAAATTCGGTATTAAACAAATAAATGATAAAAACAAATTCAAGAAGATGTTAAAAAAAGAATTTCAAAAAAGATTATTAAAAAAAATTAAAGAGAAAAAAGTTCAATGGTTTAAAAATAAGTTAAAAAAGTATTTCATTGAACAAAACCCAATAATTATTAATTTAGATGAACATCATAAATTAAATATTTTACAAAAACCAAAACCTCCGTATAATAATATTAATAATACTGATTCGGTTGTGATTGTTGAACGACAAGGAACAATATCAGAACTAAAAGATATTAAGCAATTATCAAATATTTAAATAAAATTTTTTCTTTCTTTTTACTTATTGAAAAAGATTTTAAAAATAAACAAATATTTATCCAAACTATTTTAAAAATTAGTTTGGATTTTTTAGTTTGGAACTAATTATATTTCGGCATATATAGATTTTTTAAAAAAAAATTATTAATTTAAATTATTAAAAAAATTAATTTAATAATATTTTATATCATTTCAAAAAAACATTTTTTTGTTGGGTATAAATTTTTTGATTTTTATTAAATATAAACTCAATTAATCGATATTATAAAAAATAAAAAAAGACTAAAATATGAATATTAAATTTATTAAAAATATTTTGTTGAACAATTTTGTATGTGTTTTATATTTTAATAAATATTAAAAACTTTCATTTTAAAAAATATTTTTTTATATTTTTTAAAAATAATAAATTGCTAAAAAAAATATTTAAATAAAAAAACGACTGTTTAATAAGTCGTTTTTTTATTTAGTTTTTTTATTTAGTTTTTTTATTTAGTTTTTTTATTTAGTTTTTTTATTTAGTTTTTTTATTTAGTTTTTTTATTTAGTTTTTTTATTTAGTTTT
The DNA here is from genome assembly GCF_041276565.1 of 'Camptotheca acuminata' phytoplasma. Taxonomy (NCBI): domain Bacteria; kingdom Bacillati; phylum Mycoplasmatota; class Mollicutes; order Acholeplasmatales; family Acholeplasmataceae; genus Candidatus Phytoplasma; species 'Camptotheca acuminata' phytoplasma. Next base: position 25 of record NZ_JBGGGR010000002.1, on the reverse strand, counting down.
TTTATTTAGTTTTTTTATTTAGTTT
>NZ_JBGGGR010000001.1:0-64969 GCF_041276565.1 'Camptotheca acuminata' phytoplasma | reverse complement strand
TTGATTCATATCAGAATCAGAAATTTCAACTGTTTGTGAAGGAATTTGTGAAGACGGTTCATTATTTGCAGTTGGAGCTGTTGTTAAAGGTTCAATAACTTGATTCATATCAGAATCAGAAATTTCAACTGTTTTTGAAGGAGTATAACCTAAAACATATACAGATATATCTTTTCTTTTTATATTAAAAAAATAAATATAAAAATTAAATAATAGAAAATATATCATAATATAAAAACACAATTTACTTCTTTTATTTAATTTCACTATTATATATTTTATTCTCTCTATTATTTTTAAAATTTAGTTTTTTTAAAAAAATTATTGTTAATTATTATGTATTGAATTTGTATAAAATCAATTTTGCGGACTTGCGCTCGGAGGCACTGGATTATCTGGCATATTTGGCATTTTAGTCTCTTTTTTGTATTTTGACGAAAGTGTTCCTAAATATTCTGCTAAAGATTCCTCTAAATCAGATATAAGAATTACTGGTGCTTCCATTCCATTTGAAAGTGCACGCGATTTGGAATATAAACCAGCTTTATTAGCCGCCTTATTAATCAAAAATTCTAATTTTCTAGCTGATGTAAAATCATCAAAATGAGTTTTTACTTTATCTAAAGTTGTCACGAACATATAATATTCATCATCGCTAAGTGTGTTGTATTGTTGTTGAAATTTGTCTCTTTCGCTAACTGTAAGCATTTGAGAATCTGCTTCTAATTTGTTTAGAAAAAGTTCTGCTAAGTATTGTTTTGTCGGAATCCCTTTAACATTATGTTCTTTTAATGCATTTAAAAGGTCTTGTTGTTTGAATAATTCTTCCATTGTTTTAGCGCTAGAATTTCTTTCGTTCAGTCCTATTGCTGGTAAATTTCTAATTCCTTTTATTATTTCTAAAGTAAGCTGTTCTTTATGTTGTTCAGCATAATTAATTTTTTCTACTATTGTTTTTAAATGTTTATGTGCATCATGATGAATATTATACTTTCTGGACATAATGTCAAGGTATCCTAATCTTTCATCTGGTTTGTAATTTCCTAAATACATTTTTTCTAAACGAGATTGAATAGCACTATCTATTTTGTCTAAATAGTTAGTAGCAGCTATAAAATAAATAGGTTTATCTTTTCGAGTTTTAACACCATCTATCTCGGCTAATATTAAATCTGTTTTTTTAGTATCATCTGGATATAATGGAACGCTACCGTTTCGAGTTTTAACTATCTCTTCGGCTTCATCTGCAAAAATAATAGAAGGACTGTTTTTTCTTGCACGAAGAAATTTTTCTTCAATTTCTTTTAAACTATCTGCTGGAGTAATTATATAAAAATTCATTTTAAATTCTTTAGCACAACATTTAGCTAAATAAGTTTTACCGGTACCAGGAGGACCGTAAAAAATAATTCCTTTTGGTAATTCACTTGTTGTATTTTTATTTGTGTTTTGAGCTATGTATTTTTTGGCTTCGTTTTGGTTTTTTTGAATAAGATATTGATCTGGTTTTGCGAATCTGGATTGTACTTCTTTTAATATTCTTATTTGTTCTTCTAAACCATAAACTTTGTCAAAACCATTAAATGAATCATAATTTATTTCGGGAGGAGTCAATAAGTCAACTAAACCATTAGAAGAATTATCTGTCTCAAAGGAAGCAGGTTTGTGTTCTAGAGGATTACCGACGTCTTCCAATCTATCATTATTAAAATTAGAAAACTTCTGTCCTAAAGTTATAAAAAATGTGCTAATACTTAATAATAACGTTAATCCAATCAATACAAATAACCAAAACTCGTTTTTATTTTTCATTTTAAAAAATCCTTTAAATCGATATATTTATTTATTATCTACCAAGACAACAAAAGATCTCTGAATATTTGTGGTAAACTATCACTTTGATTATTATTTCTTCCATCAATCATTTGGCGATTTATTTCAGCTAAAATATTCAAACTGTTACCTAATTGACTATCTATTTTTCTTAATAAAAACTTCTTATAAGGATCGATATCATCGGACAAAAATTGATTACTTAATTCAGGTTTTATAAAAAAATATATATTTAAAATATCAGCCATATTTTTTAAATATTTTCTTCCTTTATTTATGTTATCTTGTTGTGTTTGTTTGTTGTTTATAATTTGTTCTATTGCTGAGTCATTTTGTCTTCGAGACAAAGCTAATTGTATTTCCTCTGATATCTGTCCTTTTTGTCTATCTAATTCATTACAACATTTCAATAAATTATCTGCAATACGAAATAAAGGACTATTATCATTAGCTAAATATTCTTTGACTTTTTGAAAAATCGATCTATTTGTGTTATCTTGTTCGTTTTCTTCGTTACGTTTCTTTAATAGAGTAAAATCACCAGATACTTTACCTGAAATAGAATTTAATTGTTCTGTTATTCGGTTTGAACCCATTGAATCTTTAACAATTGCTTTTGATAATTCGTCCGCCAGTTCTTTTGCCGTTTTTTCTGCTTGTGAATATAATTCTTTTTCTAATTTTTGTGAAGATTTTTTATTTATATTTTCTATTTCTTTTTTAATTGATTGACGTTCAATAGAATTATAAATAGTTGTTGCTAAAATAAAAATAACAAATACCAAAAAAATAAAAATTTTTAAAATATTTGTCTTTGAATAAAAATTATTATTTTTTTCAAACATTTGTTTTTTTGTCCTTTAATTTAATAAAAATCAATAATATAAATTTCTATTATTTCTTTCTTTGAAAAAATTTTATATTTTTTTTGATTTAAGTTAAATTACCAAAAATTCATTTATAACTTGAATCAAAAAAGGTAAAATATTTTTATATGTACACTCATCTTTTAAACAATATTCAAGTCCTATAAACCCTAAAGGAGAAATCCACTTTCTTGAGTTGAAATAATCTTTGTTGTTAATTTGATGTTTTTCTGCAAAATCTTTAATAATTTGTCTAAATTCATTCTCGCTATGAAATTTGTTCTTATCATCTGAAGATAAAGATGAATGAAATTTATCATTAAATTTCTGCTTATATGGCGCTGTCCAATTGTCCTCTTTTGTTGAAACATATTTTTGGTTATTATCTGTATCTTGGGATTCAAAAATATTTTCGCTTATTTTTTCTTTTGAATTTTTTATAGAAAATATAACTTTGTTATTTTCTATTTTTATAAAATCTGGCAATAATCCTTTATTTTTTTTTTCTTTTATATAATTATCTGTACGATCTGATAATTTTAAGTCTGTATATTTTTCTTCTATATTATCCATAATTTGAATTACTTTTTTAAAGTATTCTTTTTTATCTTCTAGTTTATGAATTCTAAAATTTAATACTTCCTTTTCTTCTATACGTTGTTTTTCTTGTTTTATATATTCATCAAATGCTGTTTTTTCTTTTTTCTTATATTCTTCTGTTTCAAAATCTTTTTTTATTGAATCTAAAAAGGGAAATAATAATTTATTTGATGTATATAAATTAATTAATTCAGAAGACATTTTTGCTTCATTAAGCATAAACTCTAAATTATTTTTGGCATTTACAAAAGAAGAATTATATTTGTTTAATTCTTGCAAAAAAGAATCCATTTCTTCTTTTAATTTCAAAATTTTTTCTACAGATATATAAAAAGATCTAAGTAATAAATAATTTTCGAATTTATATTTGATTTTGTTTTCTTCACAAATCTTTTCTTTTAGTGGCCAAATTTTCAAGTCTTTTAAATGTGTTATTTTGTTGTTTAATTGTGATATTTCTTGTTTTTCACTTTGTATTTCTGTTGTAGTTCTAGATATTAAAGATTTGTTTTTTTCTATACTTATTAGAAGTTCTTGTAATCGAATGTGCAATGTATGTATGTCTTGATTTATCTGTTTGTTTTGTTCATAATATAATCTATTTCTTTCTGAAATTAATTGTTGTTCTTTTTTGCTTATTAATTTCTGGTTTTCCTCTTTTTCTCTTTCTAAATCTTGTAATTCGTTTTTTGCCCTATTTAACAAATTTTCTTTTTCTCTTAATGTTCTCTTTGCTTGTGTTAATAATTGTTCTTTTAATTGTAATTCATTTATAAAATTATCTATTTGTTCTTGTCTTGTATTTATTTCTGCTTGGCTTTTTAGTCTTTTTTTGCTCTCAACATAAATTTGAGGAATTATATCTGATCTTAAATTATAAATTTCTTCTTCTAAAGAAAGCTTCGGTTCCTTCTTTGAATTGACAAAACAGAAAATAACGAACGCAAAAAAAATAAAACTAATTAAGAATAATAAAGGAATAATGAATTTCTTTGTATTATTTTTCATTTTTTTATCTTGCTGAAACAAATCATAAAAAAACCTTTCTTTCTATTTAAAAAAATTTTTATTTAAAAAAGTTTTTTGAATAAAAATTGACTATATATTATAAAAAAACGAAAAAATTAATTTTATATTATTTAACTATATTTTATATTAATATATAATAATTTAATATTTATATATAGCAAAAAAAATTTTTGATGATAAATTTTAGTTGCTTCTATCTAAACGTTCAATAATTAAAAAAATACCAAAAAAATTATTTTCCATTTTAAAATGGATAAAAAAATAATTTTTTAACACATCTTATTAATGATATAAGAAAATACTATTAATTTATAAATAATATTCATTTTTTTAATTCAAAAAAAATAATTTTAATCAATAAATATTTATTTGTATTAATAAATTTTAACATTTTTGTTTTAATCAAAAAATAAAAATGTTAAAATGTTATATAACAGTATTTTATTTTTTATAAAAAATAACATTAAATCATTGTATAAAAGGACAATTAATAAACTAATATGAAAACTAAAAATTTTTTAAATAATATTGAAACATTAGCGAAAGAATACGAACTAAATAAAGAACAAACATTAGAAGCTTTTGAAAAAAGTTTAATTTATGGTTGTAAAAAAAATGGTCAAGTGAAAAGTTGTAAATTAGTTTTTGATAAAAAATATGAAGAATATTCATTGTATCAAGAATATTTGGTTATGGAAGAAACTAAAACAGACGAAGTCCAAACAGATGAAAATCTTGAAGCCAAAAAAATAACTTATATTAGTTTAGAAGAAGGGCGTAAATTAAAGAAAAACGCTAAAATAGGTGAGATTATTTATGTCGAAGTTGATCCTAAAGATTTTAGTTTTTACGCTAGTAGAGATTTCAAAAACAAATTCAACGAAGAATTAATTAAATTCAAAAGAGAAAATATTTACAATTTTTTTAAAAATTATGAAAATAAATTAATTAATGGCAAAGTAGTAGCTATTAACAAAAATTTTTTTAATTTAGAATTAGAAAAAGGATTACAAGCTATTTTACCTAAAAAAGAAACATTAGCTAATGATGATTTCGAAATTAATGAAAGAATACAAATTTACGTGACAGAAGTGCAAAAAACTACTAAATTACCTAAAATTTTAATAAGTAGAACTCATGTAAATTTTGTTCTTGAAATTTTCAAAGAATTTATTCCTGAAATTCAAGAAGGAATTATTCAAATTATAAATATCGCTCGTTTTCCTTCATCAAGAGTTAAAATAGGTTTATTATCGAATAATCCTTCAATAGACGCTATTGGTTCTTGTATCGGAGAAAAAAAAAGTAGAATAAAAAATATTATTAAAATTTTAAAAGGCGAAAAGGTAGATTTATTTTTGTGGAGTGAAGATCCAAAAGAATTAATCAACAACGCTTTACAACCAGCTGAAATTGAAGAGATCAATATTATCGATTTAGATAAAAAAATAGCTTCTGTTTTAGTGGATAAAAGTCAAATTTCTTTAGTCATTGGCAAATCCGGTAATAATATTCGTTTAGCTAGCCAAATTACTAATTGGAATATTTCTGTCAAAACAGATTGAATAAATTGACAAAATTTGAAATATATAACAAGTTTTTAAAAAAAATAAATGAAAAATTTTATCTCAATCCAATATATTTTGAATTATAATCTTAACGATAAGTAAATTTATTAATTATCAATTAAATTGTGTCTATTAATAAACTTAAATAAAGAAATTTTATTATTTAAAAATATTTTATTTTTGGAATAATAAAAAATCATAACAAGGAAAATAAAACGAAAAAATATGAATGAAGAAAAAAAAAATGATAACAACATTTCTAATGAAAAAATTAGAATAAAAAAATATATTTTCAATGCTAAGCATACCGTTCAAGATTTAGCTAACATTCTAGAAATTTCTAATGTTTTTTTAATTAAAAAATTCATAGAGCTTGGTATTAAAACTAATATTAATCAAATTTTAAAAAAAGAAGAAATCGAATTATTAGGTTCATCTTTAGATATCGAAGTTATTTTCGAATCAAAAAATAATACTATTAAAGAAAAAAAAGAGTCAAAATCAGCAAAAAAAAATCAAGATTTAATACAAAGAGTTCCTATTGTTACTATTATGGGGCATGTAGACCATGGAAAAACTACTCTTTTAGATACTATTAGAAAAACTCGTTTAGTAGATAAAGAATTCGGTGGTATCACTCAACATATAGGAGCTTATGAAATTAATTATAATAACCAAAAAATTACTTTTATAGATAGTCCGGGTCATGAAGCTTTTTTTCAAATGCGTTCTCGAGGAGCTCAAGTAACTGATATTTGTCTTTTAATAGTGGCCGCTGATGACGGAGTAAAACCACAAACAATTGAATCTGTAAAACATGCTCAAAATGCTCAAGTAGAAATTATTGTTGTAATTAATAAAATAGATAAATTAAATAATAAAAAAGAAAGTATCATGAATGAATTATCTGCTTTAGATTTAATTCCAGAAGAATGGGGTGGCAGAACTCCTTATATCGAAATTTCTGCTTTTAAAAAAACAGGTATTGACGATCTATTAAAAATGATTTTATTAGTTCACGAAATGAAAAATATCAAAACAAGTCTGACAGCGAACACTCAAGGAGTTGTTTTAGAAGCTAGTTTAGATAAAAATAGAGGTCCTTCGGCTACTTTGATTACATTACAAGGAACTTTAAAAATCGGAGATACTATCATATCTGGCAACAATACTTATGGAAAAATTCGTACTATTCAAGATGATTTAAAAAATAATTTAAAAAAAGCTTATCCTTCACAACCTGTTTTAGTTACAGGATTAGAAACAGTTCCAGAAGCAGGAGACGCTTTTGAAGTAGTTTCTGATAAAAAAGTAGCAAAACAAATAATCGAACAAAAACAAAAAAATTCTAAAGAACAACAATTACAAAACGAAAATAAAAACACAATAAATGATAATATTTTAAATTCTGATCTCGAAAAAGAACCTGCTTCGCTTAATGTTGTTATTAAAGCTGATACTCAAGGAAGTTTAGAAGCTATTATTGAAAGTTTAAATAAATTAGAAATTCCCCAAGTAAAAATTAATATTTTGAAAGCTTCTGTGGGAATGATTAATTTTAATGATATCGATTTCGCTAATAATTTTGATTCTTTATTAATTAGTTTTAATAATCCTATTAATAATGCTTTAGAAAAAGCCGCTAAAAATAACAAAGTAGAAATTAAAAACTATAATATTATTTATAAACTAATCGAAGATATAGAGAAAAAATTAACAAAATTAATTGAACCAGTTACAAAAGAAGTAATTACAGGTCAAGCCGAAATTAAAAAAATATTTAGCATAAGTTCTATTGGGAATATAGCTGGTTGTTATGTTATCAAAGGAACTATTTACAACAACGCTTTTGCTAAAGTAATTCGTAATAATGAAACAATTTATCAAGGGAAAATTGTTTCCTTGAAACATTTAAAAAATAATATCAATAGCGCCATAAAAGGACATGAATGTGGTATTTTATTAGATAACTTTAATAATTTTCAAATAAATGATATAATTGAATCATCTAGAATAGAAAAGGTAGTATAATATGAATGTTTCGAACAAAAGAAGAGCTAGTTTAATCCACGAATTATTAGTCAATATAGTTAATGATACAATTAAAAACGAACAGATAGGTTATATTAATATAGTGGATGTTGATTTGTCTAATGATTTGTCTTTTTGCAAAGTTTTTTTTACTATTTTAAACGATAAAGAAGAATTAATAAATACTACTCTGAGAATTTTAGAAGATAACAAAAAAGAAATTCGTATTAAATTAGCGAATGAAATCAAACATATAAAAAAAATTCCTGAATTAATATTTAAATATGACGAATCTTTAACTTATAGTAAAAAAATTGATAAACTTCTAAATAATATAATAAAATAAAAAAATACTTAAAAAAAGATAAATACAAAATATTTATCTTTTTTTATTTTTAATATCTTTTTTTGAAAAAATATCCAAAAGGAACCAACTAATGTTATATGCAGAAATTATAGTTGACAATAAAATTCCTCATTTACGCAAATTTTTTGATTATATTATTCCACAAGAATATAAAAAAACAACAAAAAGAGGAATGAGGGTTATTATTCCTTTTGGTCGTAAAAATACTCCTCATTTAGGATATATTTTAAAAATAAAAAATAAAAGTCATTTTGCTTCTGAGTCAAAAAAAAATATTAAAACAATTGAATACATTTTAGATACTGTGCCTTTTTTAAATGAAGAACTTTTTTTATTAGCAGAAGAAATATTAAAAATACCTTTTATCAATATTACTTCTGCTTATAATACAATTATACCTAAAAGTTTTTTTCCTAATTTTAGTCAAGAAATTAAAATACTTGATGAAAAAAAACTTCCATTAGAAATAAAAGAATATTTCAACAAAAAAAAAATATTAACTTTAAAAGATCGATTTATTTCTAAACAAAAATTATTAGAACTTCAAAATAAAGAAATAATTAAAATTCAAATTATCATTTCTAAAAAAGATTATCGCCCAAAAAAAGAAAATTTAATTTCTATCGCTCCTTCTTGGGATGAAATACCAAATAAATTAAATTCTGAAATTATTTTAAATCCAAAACAAAATTTATTTTGGGAAAAATTGGAATTCAACAAATACAATAATTTTCTACTACTTTATAAACTTCATGAAGAAAAAATTCAAATATATTTAAAAATAATAGAAAATTCTTTAAAAAATAAAAAACAAGTTTTAATTATAGTAGCGGAAATTATTTTAATTGATTTTTTAAAACAACAAATTCAAAAATATTTTCCTGAAATTCCTATCCATATTTTTAATAGTGATTCTAATTTAGAAAAAAATTATCAACAAATTTTAGATATTCAAGAAGAAAAAATTTTCATTATTATTGGAGCACGTAAAAGTATTTTCGCTCCTTTAAATAAAATAGGAGTAATTATTTTTGATGAAGAAAATGACGAATCTTTAATAGAAAAAGAAAAAAATCCTAATTATGATTCTAAAGAATTAGCCATTATTAGAGCTCGTTATCATCAAATTCCTTTGATTTTTTTCACCACAATCCCTTCAGCAGAAAGTTATTCTCGTATTAAAAAAAAAGAAATATTATTTTTTAATTTAATCGAATCTAAAAATAAAATCCAAAATCAATTAATCGATATGAAAAAAGAATTAAAAAATGGTAATTTAGAACCTTTATCTTCTTCTTTATTAAAGCAGTTACATTCTAATATCGAACAAAAGAAAAAAACCATTTTATTTATCAATGTGAAAGGTTTTTCTCCTTTTGTTTTGTGTCATTTTTGTAATTTTATCCCGAAATGTCAAAAATGTAATCGAAATTTAGTTTTATTTACTTCTAATCAAAACCAAAAAATTTTAAAATGTAATTTTTGTAATCATAATGAATTATTTCATTCTCGATGTCCTCATTGTTCTCAAAATACAATCAAAAATGTTAGCTTAGGTATCGAATATATAGAATTATTTTTACTCAAAAAAATCCCTCATATTAATTTAGCGAGAATCGATTCTGAATCTATCAAAAATACTAAAGCATTTCAAAGTATTTTAAAAAAATTAGAAAAAAATAAAATTGATGTTTTACTAGGAACAGAAATGATAGCCAAAAATTTAAAACTGCCTCCAATAGAAACAGTCGGGATCATAATGGCTGATATCCTTTTAAATATAAATCATTTTAAAGCGACAGAAAAAACTTTTCAAATATTAACTAAAATGTCTAATTATCTCTCAGAACAAGGAGAAATGATAATTCAAAGTTATAATACAGTTCATTATGTTTTTAAAAAATTTCATAATTCTAAAATATTTCCTTTTTTGGAAAATATTTTAGAAGAAAGAAAAATAACTCAAAATCCTCCTTTTAAATTCGTCAGTAAAATTTTAATAAGTGATAAAAATTTGAATAAAGTTTCAAATATCACATTAAAAATAAAAAAAATTTTAGAAAATAATATAGAACATAAAATAAAAGTTTTAGGTCCTTCTTATCCTTTAATTTTTTATAAAAACAAAGAATATAGGATGTTATTAACTTTAAAATACCAAGATTGGCCTTTGAATTTAAATTTTATTACTCGTCAAAAACTCAATGAAAATGTTTTTATCTCATTTAATCGTTTCGCTAATATTATTTAATTATGAATACAAAAGAAAATTCCGTTATTTTAATCAATATATAACAATTAAAAATTAATATTTTTTGTGAAATAATTCAGAAATTTTTATATAATATTTAAATGGTATAACTTCTCTATTTAAGGTTAAAAATTATTGTTTTAAAAAAGTAAAAATAAATGAAAGATTTTTTGTGGATAATTATGCAAAAAACTTTATCTTTAGAAAATCAAATTACAACTAATCCTAATCCAGAACCGAAAAAAGAACTTCCTATTTGGATTCAACTGATTATTGCTAGTTTGCCAATATGTCTATATTTATTATTTCAACATTTAGGTTCTGCAATAGATTATTATATTATAGGCGGAAAACCTGATCAAAAAAGACTAGAAGGCACGATCGGTTATTTGAAACAAATTAAAAAAGTACTACAAAGTATCGCGATCTCTTTAGGTGGTGCAGGAGTTGTTTTAGTTTCGAGAGAATATAAAAAAAATAATAAAGAAAAAGCAAAAGAATATGCTGTATTAGTTTTTTTTATAGCTTCTATAAGCGCTTTAATTATTTTTTTATTTTTTTGTTTAGGGAATTATATTCCTTTTATAGGTAAAAAAATTTTTTTAAAAAAAGATTTTTGGGTAGATGGCGGATTAGAATATTATAATATTTCGTTAATAACATTTGTTTTAATAACAATCAATTCTGTCTTTTTAGGTTTAGAAAGATCCAAAAGCAAAAACTTTTTTGTTTTATTTTTGAATATTTTAAATATTACAGCAAGAATCGTTTTTTCTTTTGCTTTTAAACATATGTTCGGCCATAATATTAATATGGTCCATTTAGCTTGGGCTGATTTCTTCTCTAATTTTATTATTACTCTTTTAGCTTTTTATTTTATGTTCAATAAAAAAAATGAATTTAGACTAGAATTTAGTAAATTAACTTTTCCTAAAGACGTAGTTCATAATATTTTAAAATTATCAGGTGTTTTAGTAATTGGAAAAACAACTTATGATATCGGAAAAAAATTTATTAATGATATGACGACAAATTATTACGGAGACAAATTATTAGGTATCGTTACATTAGCTGCTGTAGTCAATGGAATTTTATATGTTGTTTCTCAATCTTTTGAAGACGGTCAAACAGCATTAGTATCTCAACAAGCAGAAATATCCAAAAACCAAAAAACTTTAAAAATATTTAAAAATGTTTTCGTTATTACTTTAATTATAGGTATTATAGGTGTTATATTAAACCAATATTTTGGAATATCTTTACTCGAGATTTTAAATCCGGCTAGTAAACAATTTGCTCAATCAGAAAAAGATGGTTTTAAAACAGTTTTATTTTTTGAACAAATGTCTTTGTTTACCTCTATTTGGGCTTCTATGATGATGTTTTATATTATGTCTTATAAAAAAAATGCTAATATTGTTTTGTTATTAAATATTTTAAGAATTATAACCAGAATATTTTTATTATGGTTCTTTCATGAATTTTGTGTTTCAGACGATGGATATTTATCATTTGGATTAAGTACATCTATAAGCAATATTGTCGTTTTAATAGTAACTACAATTTTATTTATACAATTTATAAAACAAACCAAAAAAATAGAATCAAATAAATAATTTTATCTACAAAATTTTCTTGGATTTAATTTTTAAAAAATAGGAGACACAATTATGAGTTTAACACTAAATTTAGAAGGTATACAAAATTTTATCAATTGGGAAGATGAAGTACAAAAAATCCAACCAAAAGTATCCCAGATACATAACGAATTACATCAAAATATTGAATTGCAAAAAAAATATTTAGGTTGGCTAAAATTACCGTTAGATACAAATATTCAAAAAGACATCGAAAGAATTAAAAAAATAAAAAATAAAAATAATGATTTAGATGTTTTAGTAGTTATAGGCATTGGAGGTTCTTACTTAGGAGCGAAAGCGGTAATAGAATCTTTAAAAAAACCTTTTCCAAAAAATAAACCTGAAATTCTTTTTGCTGGAAATCAAGTATCAGGTAATTATTTAGCAAACTTAATTCGTTATTTAAAAAATAAAACATGGGCTATCAATGTTATTTCTAAATCAGGTACTACTTTAGAACCAGCTTTATCTTTTAGAGTTTTAGAAAAAGAAATAGAAAATAAATATAGTCTTGAAAAAGCGAAAGATTATATTTACGTTACAACAGATAGCGAAAATGGTATTTTATTAAAAATCGCTAAAAAAAAAGGTTATGAAACGTTTTTTATTCCTGATTCTATCGGTGGTCGTTTCAGTGTTTTAACTGTTGTAGGAATTTTACCTTTTGTTTTTGCAGATTTAAATGTTGAAGAAATTTTAAAAGGTTCCTTACAAGGTTATCAAGATACTTTAACTAACAATATAAAAGAAAATTTAGCTTATCAATATGCAGTCGCTAGATTTTTACTACATACTAAATTAAATAAAAAGATTGAATTATTAGTTAGTTATGAACCACATTTATCTTTTTTTGCTGAATGGTGGAAACAATTATTTGCGGAATCAGAAGGAAAAGAAAATAAAGGACTTTTTGTAAGTGCTATTAACAATTCAACAGATTTACATTCTTTAGGACAATTTATTCAAGAAGGTTCTAAAATAATGTTTGAAACGATATTAAATGCACATGATAATAATGATGATTATATTATTCCAAAAATTGAAAACGAATTAGATAATTTAAATTATTTAGCAGGCCAATCATTTTCAGACATAAATCAAAAAATTATGAAAGCAACTAAACAAGCTCATATAGAAGGCGAAATTCCAAATATTGAAATTTGTATTCCGCAAATAGACGCATATAATTTAGGTTATATTATTTACTTTTTTGAAAAAGCTTGTGCTGTATCTGGTTTTTTACTAGATATCAATCCTTTTGATCAACCTGGAGTAGAAATTTATAAAAAGAAAATGTTATCGCTTTTAAACAAATAAAAAATCTTTTTTTTAAAAAAATCGCAAAAGATTTTTTATTAATTTAAAAAATTTAAAAAAATATTTCATTAGAAGGACTAAAATATGACTAAAAATTCAAATAAATTCACTTTTCATAATATCATTAAATATTTATTTTTTGTAGGTACTTTTGTTGTTAGTTTCTTAACTTTATTCGTTATTGTTATGAGCACTATTAAAGCTAACAATTTTAAAAGTGCTATCATTTTTTCACATCCTAGTATCACTAATATTTTAATTTTAATTGTATTTTTTATCAATATCACACAATATAAAGACAATAAAATTTATTATTGGTTAGCTTTTACTGCTTTAATTTCTTCTTGTATAACTCTTATTTTTTCTTCTTCAGAAATGGCTTCCAATATTGATTTATTATTAAACAAAGAAAACCTTTTTAATTTCTTTTTTAGATTACATCAAATCATTTTACCTTCTTTATATTTAATTTTTTATATTTTTTTAGATAACAGTAATATGTTTAAGAAAAAAAGAAGTTTGTTAATTTCTTTTTTATATCCTTTAATATATATAGTGATTGTACAATTTTTATCAACTATACAACAAAACGAAAATGATTCCGCTATTAGTGAACTTAATTTAAATTCTTTTTATACTCTTCAAGGATTAATTTTTAATATTTTAAAAATTTTCTTTTTATTTTTACCGTTAACTCCGACTATTTTAGGTTTGTCATTTTTAAAAGAAGAAATAATGAAAAACCAAAAAATTAAGATGTTATTTTTAAGTTTAGGAATTTTTTTAATTTTCTTTCCGTTGAGCGGTTTATGGTACGCTCCTGTTTTAAATGAAAAGACATTCAAAGAAATAACTGACACAGGTTTTGCGAATCAAGTTTCTTACCGTTATAAATTCAAACAAACATCTTCTACAACTGACAAATTGTTAAAAAATAATTTGACTCTGTCCAGCGACAAATTCGTTCCATTAGACAAGATTCAAAAAAACTTTCAAACTAATTCTGCTGCATCTGCTAACTCAAATAATTTTGTTCCGTCTACTGCATTGGTTCCAACACAAAATACAACACCACCAACTTCGGTTTTAAAAGAACGTAGAAATAATTTTTTCAGAATATTAGTTGATTATGAACCAATAAGTAATGACGAATTAGTTTTCATCCAACAAAATTGGAATGAAATTTTAAAACAAGGTACATATACTTTCAACGAAACAAAATATAAAATTTCGTACAAATCAAGTAATAATTCATATTTAAGAAAACACCAACGATAATATAATATAAAAAACAAGTTTCAGATTAATCAGAAACTTGTTTTTTTAATGTTAAAAAGAAATTTTATTTTTGAAACAAAATAATATTTTTTGTTTTTATAAAATTAATTTTTTTAATATTTTAAAACTATTAAATATTAGACTCAATAAATTTAATTAATTTAATTGTTTTTCATAAATTAATTATATAAAGGTGTTAATTTCTTTTAAAGAATTAGACTCAATAAAACGATTAATTTTATTAGTCCATTCAGGAGCTTCTTTTTGTAATGCAGTATTTAAAGCATGAAAAAAACAATAACCATCTGAAGGAGTATCTTCAGGAGTTTGAATATAAAAATGAATATTACAACGATTAAGTATCTTGATGTTCAAAATATCTACTTCATTTAAAGACATTGAAGGATTATTTGTGAACAGAACAGCATTATTATTTACCGACAAACGAATATTTTTTTTAAAAATTTCACTAACAAAATTAATAGTACCGTAAATTAACGGAGTACTAACTGTTTTTAAATTACCCTCCAAAACATGTTGTATAAATAATTCTGGATCTCCTTGAAAAATTTGTTTATAATCGTTGTTTCCTTCCTGTCCTAATCCTTCCATAAATTTATTTAATCCCAAATAAGCTAACTTTTGAACTAAATTAAAAGATTTGGTATATTGTTTTTCTTCTTTTTTGATTTTTTGAAACCTAATATTATCTTTATTTATATTATTTATTTGTTGAATTTTATTTAATATAAAACGACTTAAAAAATAAATTAAAATAAATGTAATAATAATAACAATATATAGAAATTTACTTTTTTTCCACTTATTAAAATGCATTATTATCCTTTGGATTAATTGCTACAAATAAACCAAAATTAAATAAATTTTTAAAAATTATATTTTATTTATATATAAAAAATTAAAAAAATATATATTATTAAAAAGGAATAACGTTTATTTAATAATACAAAATGATTTTAACACAAATAAAAAAATTATTTAATATATTTTTTTATATTATCTACATTATTTTTTTTAAAAAAATTAATATTAAAAACATAATATAATTAAAATTTTTTTCTAAAATAGCAATAATAAAAATAAATCAATCAAAAAAAAATAAAATTAATTTTTTTAAAAAAATAATTTGATAAGTAATATTTAAAAAAACAGGAATATAAATTATATGAACCAAACAACATTTTTAAAAAATCAAAAAATAGGAAATGAATTTAGTTTTATCGGAAAATTAAATAGTATTAATAAAGGAGAACATTTTATAAATGTTGATCTTTTATTAGAAGAAAAATTTTGTATCAATATAAAATTAGATTTGAATTCTGAACTTCCTCAAAAAGAAAAAATTTATATATTTGAAGCCAAATATATTACTACCGAAAAAGAAAAAAATATTTTATTTGGTTCAAAATATAATCTCATTGAAGATATGTTGGAATGGGATAATATTTATTATTATTATAATCTTTTTTTTTCAAGTGCTCCTATATCTTTTCAAAAAATTGATGAAACAATTAATGAATATTTATCTCAAATCAAAAATCCTACTTTATATCAATTAACTAATAATTTATATCAAAAAAACAAAAAAAAGTTTTTGATTTCTCCGGCCGCTTTTAAAATGCATCACAATTATTATGGTGGTTTAGGATATCATACTTATAATATGTTAAGAATGGCTAGCAATGTAACAACTATATATCCTTTTTTAAATAAAGATTTATTAAATTGCGGAATTATCCTTCATGATATGGCGAAAATCAAAGAATTCGATTTTATTTCTAAAAATTACAATAAAGAAGGTGTTTTATTAGGACACTTAGTTTTAGGAGTAAATGATATTCAGGAAGAAGCTATTTTATTAGGAATTCAAAATACAGAAGAAATTTTACTTTTAAAACATTTATTGATTGCTCATCACGGTTTATTAGAATATGGTTCGCCAAAAGAACCTAAAATAGGAGAAGCTCTTATATTATGGTATTTAGACAATATAGACGCTAAATTAAATACTTTAGGTGAATATTTACAAAAAACAAAAAAAGGTGAATTTACCGAAAATATATCTGTCATCGAAGGTAAAAAATTTTATAATCCTGATTTATAATTAGAGACAATTTTAAATAATTATAAAAAATATTATGACAATATTTAAATGATAAAAAAATAAATTAATAAACATTTAATAAAATACTGAAAAAGATTAATTATTTTTTTATGTTATAATTAAATTATATTTATTTTACATTTATTAATTTGTTTTGGCATGTTTAAAAAGGATAATTTTTCTAATATTTTTTTATATTTTGTTATCAAAAATTTGCCTTATTGATAATAAATATATAAAAGATAAAAAAGAAATAAAATAATATATATGATACAAATATCTGGTAGAAGAGTGTTATATTTTTTTTATTATTTCTTGTGTGTTTTGGCGCAAGAGAATTATATTTAAGATATCTTGGTTTAAAGGACGATTCAAAAAAACAAAGTAAAATCTCATGAAAAACAAGAACAGTTAATTTGTGATGATTTCATGGCAAAAGCAATTCATAACGATAGGGCAAAATATTAATTATTAATTAATATTACTTTTATAGCTTGCATTGTTGTTCCTGGTTTTATTTGTTTTTGGAGAAAACGAGAAGACGAAAATACCGAAATACAAAATAGAGGAGTGTCATATTATTAAGAAAATTTATTTTATTTTCGAAATATATATTTTCTAAATCTATTTTTATTTCGTTAATTCAAATATAAAAATAAAATTTTAATTATTATCGCCAATATCAGTAATAATTAAAATTTTTTTATTTTCTAAAAAAAATATCTAATATATATTTATAATTTAAAAAAATAAATATTATAATATAAAAGGATATTGTAATAACAATTCATATTTAAAAAAAATAAAAATAAAATAAAAGAGTGAAATCGATATATGTTCCAAGAAAATGCCACTAAAAGTATAGAAAATTTAATTAATCAAAAAGAAACAATTTTACTGGATTTTTACGCTTCTTGGTGTGTACCTTGTCAAAAATTAATGCCTATTGTAGATAATTTTTTTGAACAAGATACAAATATAAAATTAGTTAAAGTTGATGTCGATGTATATACTGATTTAGTGTTAAAATATAATATCAAAAGTTTTCCTACTTTAATATTGTTTAAAAACGGTCAAGAAACAAAAAGACAAATAGGACTTTGTACAGAACAAGAATTAAATTCTTTTTTAAAATAAAATTAATAATTTCGATTATTATTAAAATACAAAATAAAATTTGGGAATAATAATTTCTTTCATGAACGGGTTTTTTTTAATTAATAAAAAACAAAATATGACATCTCATGATGTTGTTAATTTTATAAAAAGAAAATTTAATTTTGATAAAGTAGGCCATACTGGTATTTTAGATCCTTTAGCTGGAGGATTATTAATTATTTTAGTAAATAAAGCCACTAAATTATCTTTTTTATTTAATGACTTAGATAAAACATATACAGGCAATATTTTGTTTAATTATAATTATGATACTTTGGATATAACAGGCAATTTAATTGAAACAAAAAATATTATCCTATCAGAAAAAGAAATAAAAGAAAATATTCGTTTTTTTAATCAAAAAAAATATTTCCAAATTCCTCCTATGTATTCAGCCATCAAAGTTAAAGGACAAAAATTATATCATTTGGCTAGAAAAAATGTTGCAATTTCGGTTCCTCCAAGAGAAGTTTTTATCTATAAATTTCAAATGTTAGGTTCTTTAGAAGAAAATACTATCAATTTTGAAGCCCAAGTATCCAAAGGAACTTATATTAGAAGTTTAGCTAGAGATTTAGCTAACAAAATAAATACTTTTGGAGTTATCAAAAGTTTAATAAGAACTAAAATAGGAACTTATAATTTAAAAGAAGCTCATGATCTTGATACAGTCATGCTCGACCATTTTATTGATGCTAAAATTTTATTCCAAGACACACAAAAAATTATTTTAAATGATTATCTCATTAAATTAATTAAAAATGGTATTATGCTGGACGAAAGACAAATTATCACAACCGAACCTTTCGTCGTAACAGATGAACAAAATAATTATATCGCTTATTATGAACCAATAAAAAAAAACAAATATATAATAAAATATTTGTTTTAAATAAAATTAAAATTGAGAAGAGTACAATTAAGACAAATTATTTTATTCTCAAAATATATACCTTCTAAACATATTTTTTATTTCATAAAATATAAATTTAAATATAAAAATAAAAATTCAATTATTATCGATATTAATTGATGATAATTGAATTTTTTTTTATTTTATGAATAATTTGATTATTATTCTTTTTTTAATCTTTTTATAATTTCAAAACATATAATCAAAGATGAAATTTGTATTTAGAAACACACAAAAAAATTAAAATTCATATATTAAAAATCTTTTTGAATTAATCTTTCGAAAAGATTTTTTTCTAATTGTAATTCTTTAGGTTTAGTAACACCGAATTCTTGAATACTTTCAAAAGTATTATTTTCAGATTTAATTTGTTCCAAAATATTTTTTGATGTTTCCGGTAAAAAAGGTTGTAATAAAACTCCTATAAAACGAATAGTTTCTATTAAATGATATAAAACGAAATCTAATTTATCTAAATTTTCTTCCTTACGGAATAATTCCCAAGGTTTAACTAAATCAATATATTTGTTACATAAACGAGATAATTTTAAAATAGATTCTAAAGAATCGCCTACTTTATAAGATTTCATATATTCTTTAATAGAATTAAATGTTTCTACAGATTCTTTATCTAAATCAATTTCGGCAAGCTCAGTAAAAATTTTTTTATTTTTTTCTAGTTTGCCGTTTTTATATTTACTAATCATTCCTAAAGTACGACTTAATAAATTACCAATAGTATTTACTAAATCTGTATTATATCTATCAAATAAAAGATCATGAGTTAAAACACCATCATCATTATAAGGCATCTCATGTAAAACAAAATAACGAATCGCATCTACAGAAAAAGTTTTCAATAAATCGTCCACATAAATAATATTGTTCAAAGATTTAGACATTTTTTTATTATTAAACAAAATCCAAGAATGAATAAAAAACTGTCGAGACAAAGGCAAATTTAAAGCCATTAATAAAATAGGAAAATAAATTAAATGGAATCTGCTAATGTCTTTTCCTATAAGATGTAAATCACATGGCCAAAATTGTTCAAATTTTTTATCAGAACCTTCAGGAGAATAACCTAATCCAGTTATATAATTACTTAAAGCATCGATCCAAACATAAACTACATGTCGAGAATCAAAAGAGAAAGGAATACCCCATTTTAAAGAAGTTCTAGAAATAGATAAATCTTCTAATGGTTCTTTTAACAAATTCAAAATTTCTTTTTTTTTAGAATGAGGAAAAACTAAATCTAAATTTTCTTCTAAATATTTTAATAATTTATCTTGATATTTGGATAATTTAAAAAAATAAACCTCTTCTTTGGTCCAAATAGGTGTTTCACCGCTTAATGTTTTGCCATCAATTAAATCTTTTTCAAAAATATAACTTTCTTCCTGTAAAGAATACCAACCTTCATAAACTCCTAAATAAATATCTCCTTGTTTCAATAACTTATCTATAATTTGTTGAACTTTTTTTTTATGAGAGGCGCTATCTGTACGAATAAAAGAATCATATTTGATATTCATTTTATCATAAATTTGTCGAATTTCATTTGATATTCCTGCTACATAATCTTTTGGCTGTAGTCCTGCTTGTAATGCTTTTTTTTCTATTTTTTGTCCGTGTTCGTCTGTTCCTGTTTGGAAATAAACATTATAACCTTCTAATCTTTTAAAACGTGCTATCACATCTCCTAAAATCATTTCGTAAATATTTCCTATATGTGGAATCGCAGAAGCATAAACAATAGAAGTTGAAATATAAAAATTTTTTTTCTGTAATTTAGAATTCATTAATTTTTTTTATAAACCTCTTTTTTATAAACTTATTTTAATTATTTTGTTTAATCTTGAATTTATTATAAATAGTCTTTTTGGAAATTTTTTTCAATTTAGCTACTTTTTCAAAAGATTCTTTTTCTGTATATCCTCTTTGAATAAAAAAAACAATATTTTCTTCTAAACTTAAATCTTGATGTGCGACGGGATCTTTATTTCCTTCTATGACTAAAACATATTCACCTTTTTGAGTTAATTCTATATTCAAAATTTCGTCCAAAGAACCATTAATAATATTTTCGAATTTTTTAGTTAATTCACGAGATAAAGAAATATTTCTATTCCCGTAAATATAACGAATTGATTTTAACGTATCATAAATTCTATTAGCTGATTCATAAAAAATAAGAGTAGATTCAAAAAAACGATATTGTGATAATAATTTTTTCTTTTGTTCTTTTTTTTTAGGTAAAAAACCTAAAAATAAAAAAGGTATATCGAAAGAAGACAAAACGAAAGCAGATAAAAAAGCTGAAGCTCCTGGAACACTACTGACATGAAAACCAGCTTGTTGAACCGCTCGAACCAAAAAAAGACCTGGATCACTAATCAAAGGAGTACCAGCGTCACTTATTAAAGCTAAATTATTCTGATTTTTTAATAAAAGTAAAACTTGTTGAATACGTTCTTTTTCATTATATTTATATAAAGAAATTAATTTATTCTGAAAATTATAAAAATTTAAAATTTTCAGAGCTACTCGCGTATCTTCAACTAAAATATAATCTACTGTTTTTAAAATTTCTAAAGCTCTAAAGCTTAAATCTTGCATATTTCCGATAGGCGTCGAAACCAAATATAAAATATTTTTATTTTCAACAAAAGTTTTTTGATTCATTAACATATTTATAAACTCATATTTTTAAATTTGAATTTCTTTTTCTAATTTAATCAACAAAGAAATAAAACAAAAATGAGGTTCTAAAAATATTTTTTGTTGTTCTGTTTCAATGAAAACATCCAAAATATCTAAAACTTTGTTTAAATCTAATTTATCATAAAATTCTTTTTTAAATAAATAAGAAGGAAAAATAACATTTAAATTATTTTTATAATAATACAAATCTAAAAAAAAGCTCATCAAAAGAGATAACAAATCATTCAAAAAATATTTGATTTTATTCAAATCATAACTTTGAAAAAATAATTTAGCGACAATGTCTTTTTCTGGCAAAGTATCTAAAAAAAATAAAAAAAATTGTTTAAAATCTGAATAATAAGCGGAATTTTCTTCTTTAGGAAAATTATTTTTTAATAAAAAAATAAAAGCTGTATCTAAAGCATCTATTTCTTGATTTTTGGGTAATTGAGGCATATTATATTTATTTTCATCTTTTAAAGAAAAGACTTGTGCTCTAGATAAAATAGTAGGCAATAAAAGATTACAATCACGAGTCAACAAAATACCTAAATGGTCCTCACTAATAGGATTTTCTAAAAAAAACAACAAACTATTAGAAATTTTATACGAAAGATTTTCAATACCATTAATAACATAAACTTTTTTTTCTTCTGTTAAAGATGTTTGAGCGAAATACGATTTCATATCTGAAATATCTTCTTTAGTAATATTTTTTTGATTAGCGTCCAAATAATAAAAATTAGGATAAGAAAAATTTGTAATCTGTTGTTTTAAAAGAGGAGTATCATTTTCTTTTTTTAAAAATTCATATGCTAATTCGAACATAAATTTTTTTTGTTCTTCATTATTTTCATCTTCGATAATATAAAAATGATTTAATCTTTTATTTTTGATAATCGTCTTAAATTTTTCTAATAAATAAATTTTACTTTTCATATTTTTATTCGGAATAACTTCTCAATTTTATTTTCGATGATAGATACAAGCGTTTCTACAGAAGCGCTAGCGTCTAATTTATGAATTCTTTCAGGATATTCATCACAAAGTTTTAAAAAACCTTCTCTTACTTTCTGATGAAAAGTAATTTGTTTTAAATCAAAATATTCTATTTTGTTTTTTCTTGTGTTTTTTAATCTTTGAATACCAATATTCGGATCTAAATCTAAATAAAAAGTAATTTGAGGTAAATGTTGTAAAGATAAAAAATTAATTTTTTTAATAAAATTTTCGTCTAAACCTCTTCCATACCCTTGATATGCAAAAGATGAATCTAAATAACGATCACAAATAACTATTTTATTATCTTTTAAAGCAGGTAAAATAACTTTTTTTAAATGTTCTGTTCTATCTGCTGCATACAATAAAGCTTCAGTATGGGAATCGATTTTATCAAAAAAATTAATTAAAATTTCTCGCATTCGAATATTAAATAAATTTCCTCCACCAGGTTCTTTTGTTAAAATAACAGGAAATTTTTTACTCATTTTTTGAAATAAAATTTGAGATAAAGTAGTTTTTCCTGAACCATCTCCGCCTTCAAAAGAAATAAACATAATATTTTCCTTTTTTAATAAAAAATTTTTTGCAAAAACAAACCATTTGAAGGAGCTGCAAAAGTAAATCTTTTATTATTTTTTACATTTAACATATCTTGAAAATCTAATAAACTTTTTTTTCTTTGTCCTATATAAATTAAAAACCCTACTAACAAAAGAATCATCTGTTTTAAAAAACCTTTTCCATGAAAAAAAAGTAAAAATTGTTCTTTTGTTTCTTCAAAAAAAACTTTATAAATATATTTAATGGTACTTTTTTTTATATCTTTGTTGCTAGTAAACAAGATAAAATTTTTCTCTCCTGCGATTAAATGGAGTGCTTCTTTAATGAGAGAAAAATCGATATCTTTTAAATATACTTGAAAACGACAATCAAAAGGATTTAATTCTTTTTTAGAAAAAACATACTTATAAATTTTAGATTTGGTGTGATAACGCGCATGAAAATCATGTGATAATATCTCAATATCAACAACTAAAATATCACAAGGCATAATTTTATTTAAAGATTTTTTTAAAATATCAGGCGGAATAAGAAAATCAGTTTGAAAACTGACAACTTGACCTTCCGCATGAACACCTTTATCAGTACGACTAGCTGATATCGTATGGATTTTTTTCTTAGTTACCTTAAATAATGCATTTTCTAAAACTGATTGAACTGTTATGAATTTAAGTTGTTTTTGATAACCATAATAATTCGTACCGTCATAACTCAAAATTAATTTATAATTAGTTCTTCCCAAACAAAACCTCTTTTTGAATATATTTGCCAAAATAAAAAAATATATTTATTAATATTTTATTAAAAAAAACTTAATATGAAAAAAAATAAAAAGAAAAACAATATAAAATAATCATTTTTTTTCATTCGATATGAAACTAATTTGGTACGTTCTTTTCCTAAAACGAATCCTCTGGTTTCCATAGCGTTAGATAAAACAAAAGATTTTTTAAAAGATAAAACAAAAATAGGGATCAATAAAGAAAGCAAATAATAAATTTTTTTAAAAATATTATTGGTATAAAAATTCAGTCCTCTGGATAATTGAGCTTTAAAAATTTTTTTAGTTTCTTCTAATAAAAAAGGAATAGACATAAAAATCATAGACAACATAAGAGTTATAATTTCGACAGGAACTTTTATTTTCTTTAAAGGTTTTAAAAACATTTCTAAACCGTCATTGATTTCAACAAAAGAATTGATTTCTTTCATTAAAATATTTATCATTAAAAATAAAAAAAGGCTGATAAAAATTAAAAAAATATTAAACAAATCTGTTTTTTGAATATATACAGGATATGATTTAGATCGATAAAACGAAGGTAATATACAAAAAAAAACAAAAAGAAAAAGAAAATATATTCTTCTATAATTTTTTTTTTTCAATACAAACAAAGAAAAAAGATATAATGAAATAAATAAAAGGATATATAAATATGCATGTCCTATATCCCAAATCCAAAAATCATAACTTAAAACATTATTTGAAGGAGCTTCGGTGGATAAACGTAAAAGAAAACTAAAAAAGAAAATAAATTTAAACCCTGCAATTTGTTTAATTAATTTTCCGAAAGAATAACCCACTATTTTAAACAAAAAAAAGAAAATAAAAGTAAAAAAAAGAAAATAAACCAAACAAAAAATAACCTTTAATGTTGGTTGTAATGAAGTTCCAAATTCGAAAAAAGCATTAAAATGCTGAGATTTTAAACTAAAAATAATTTTAAAAATCAAAATAATTAAAACAATTTTTAAGCAAGGATGAATTGAATGTACAAAAGATTTCGCATTTTTATTAGAATCATATCTTCTATTAACGATCTCCATCGAATTCAACGTTACCTTTACAAATTTCTTCTAAATATTTTAGAATGTCTGAATAAGAATATTTATAATCAAAAGGAATTCTTAATTCTTTGTTTAAAAATTTCAAAATCTTAAAATTTTGCGGAATTAAAAAATTTAATTTTTCTAAAGAAAAACTAGTAAAAAAATCTTCTTTGGAACCAAAAAATTTAATTTCATTATCATCTAAAAAAAGAACTTTATTTGCGTATTCGGCTACTAAATCAATATCGTGAGTAATAAAAATGATAGTATTTTTATCATTTTCATTTTTATTTTTTAAAATATTCATAATTTGTTTTTGACCATCTACATCTAAACCTCTAGTAGGTTCATCCAAAATCAAAATAGAAGGTTCCATAGCCAAAATACCAGCAATAGCGACTTTTCTTTGTTGTCCTTCAGATAATCTAAAAGGAGACGATTCAAATAAATCACTTTCAATGCCTACCTGTTTTAAAGCTTCAATAGCTTTTTGTTCTGCTTCTAATTTTGTTTTCTTAAAATTTCTAGGCCCAAACATAACATCTTTCAAAACAGTATTTTCAAAAATTTGATATTCAGGAAATTGAAATACTAATCCTATTTTTTTTTTCAAAGATGTTATATCTTGGAGGGATGTACGTTTATCTATTTTTTGATCAAAAACCTTTATATAACCTTCATTAGGAACTAATAAACTATTCATTAATTGAACTAAAGTGGATTTTCCTGAACCTATTTTACCAATTAAAGCAATGAAATCACTTCGCGCATTGATTTTTAAATTAATTTTATTAAAAACTGGATTATTTTTTTTGTTATAATAAAAAACTACATCTTTAAAGTGTATTCCCATAAAGCATCCTTTAATTTATTAAAAAATTCTTTATTTATGTCTTTCGAATCCAATCTTTTCTGTAATTCATAATTAATTTTCATAGATAATGGCAAATAATTAAAATATTTTTGAGCAAAATCATAGTTTTCTAATAATTCTAAAGGCCAATATTGTTCCAAATTACCTTCTTCTAAAAGAAGAATTTTATCGCTTTTTAAAGCGAAATTCAAATCATGTGTAATAGTTATTAAAATTTTATTTTGTTCTTTGGAAATATTATAAATAATATCAAAAATTTCCTTAGCACCTTGAGGATCTAAAAAAGATGTTGGTTCATCAAAAATAATAATTTTTGGTTCCATAACTAAAACAGAAGTTATAGCTACTTTTTGTTTTTGTCCTCCGGATAAGTCTTGAGGTTTTTTATCTAACAAATGATTTATATTCATCATACGAGAATATTTTTCAATTCTTTTTTGCATTTCTTTTCTAGATAATAATTGATTTTCTAAGCCAAAAGCGATATCACTTTTAACATCTAAACCGACAAATTGATAATCAGGATTTTGAAAAACAATACCCATCAAAGAACGTATTTCTGATAAATTGTCTTCTATTAATTCTCGACCATCAATAAAAATTTGCCCTTCGTTTTGTTTTAATAAACCAATTAAAATTTTGGCTAAAGTACTTTTACCTGAACCGTTTTTGCCTATAATTGAAATCCAATTTCCAATAAGAATTTCTAAATTTAAATTATTAAAAATTTTTTTATTTTTATAATTAAAACCTAAATTTTTAATAACTATCATCTTTAATTTATATTTCTCCTATTTGATATATTATTAAAATTTATATTAAAATTCCTTTTATTTTATTTATTTGAATATTTTTTTATCTTTTTTATCTAAATATTATTCAAAATAAATATTAAACTAAGGAAATAAGAGCCATAAAAGATGAATCTCCTCTACGAGGTTCGGTTTTTATAATTCTTGTGTATCCGCTTGTTTGAGTTTGATATTTAGGAGAGATATCTTCGAATAATTTTTGTAAAACAGTTGTTTCAGAATCTATCTTTTTATCAAATAATAAAGTCGATACTATTCTTCTAGCAGATAAGGTATTTTTTTTACTTAAAGTAATAATTTTTTCAAAAGTTCTACTAAGTTCTTTAGCTTTAGATTCTGTAGTAAAAATTTGGCTATGAATAATCAAATCAGAAACTAAATTTCTTAATAAAGCTTTTCTTTGAGACGAATTACGTCTTAATTTACTATATTTCATCTATATTACACCTTTTATTAATAATAAAAATAAAATTTATTTATGAAGTAATATTTTTTTATTTTCTATACCTTTATATTTTAATAAAAGTTTTAAATAAAAAATAAAAATATTAGTTTTATAAATCAAATAAATAAAATAAAAAAAATTTAATTTAGCTAAATTAAATTATCATTTTGAAAAGAAATTTCTAATTCTTTCATTTTGTTTTTTAATTCTTCGAAAGATTTTTTTCCTAAACTATTTAATTTAGAAATGTTTCTTTCGCCTTTTTCTACTAGTTCTTTTACTGTATTAATACCAGATTTTTTTAAACTATTAAATAATCTAACTGATATACCTAATTGATCGATTCTTAAATTTAAAGCGTGATTATAAGTTTCTATTTTAGGTTCATAAATAAAGTTTTGATTTTGTACTTGTTCAGATAAATTAACTAAAACGTTTAAATGATCGATTAAAATTTTAGATGCTATTGATAAAGCTTTTTTTGATGTAATTGACTTATTAGTTTCTATTTCTAAATTTAATTGTTCTTTATTATTAATTTTTTGTTCCACGTTATAAGCGACTCTTAAAACAGGAGTATATAAAGAATCAACCGCAATTATTCCAAATTGATTATTAGAATAAGCTTTGTTATCATCAGATGATACGTAACCGATCCCTTTTCTAACAGTAACTTCCATTTTAAAATTAACATTTGCTGATAAAGTAGCTATTACTTGTTCTTTATTAACAATTCTAACACCAGCAACAGAATCAAAATCACCAGCAGTTACTATTTTGTCACCAGTGGCATTAATGTGTAACTTAGCTTCAAAATCATCTTCTTCAGAATCAACAGCGACAACAATTTTTTTCAAATTCAAAACAATAGTCATAACGTCTTCTAAAACACCAGGAATAACACTAAAATAATGACTAACACCTTCAATTTGAAAATTAACAATAGAAGCTCCTGGAAGGGAAGATAACAAAATTCTTCTTACAGAATTACCAATAGTAATCCCTAAGCCTTTTTCTAAAGGATAAATGCTAAATTTTCCATTAAATTCGTCTGATTCTATTTCATCAACAACCATATTAGGCTTTATAAATTTTAATTTCTCCATTATATACTCCTTACAAATTAACCACGAGGACGTTTAGGTGGTCTACAACCATTATGTGGTAAAGGTGTTACATCTTTAATAGCGGTAATTTCTAAACCAGATTCTTGTAAAGAACGGATTGAAGTTTCTCTACCAACTCCTGGTCCTTTAACGAATACCTCAATTTGTTTCATTCCTTGTTCTTGAGCTAATACAGAAGCTTTTTTTGCTACTTGTTGTGCTATATACGAAGTAGATTTTTTACTTCCTTTATATCCTAAAGAACCAGCGTTACACCAAGAAACAGTATTTCCTGATAAATCTGTAATAGTAACAATAGTATTGTTAAAAGTAGCTTGAATATGAGCTATACCTACAGGAATATTTTTTTTAATTTTTTTCTTTTTGTTTTTTCTTTTTTGTACCATGATTAATTATCCTCTTTTCGGTCCTTTGTTAACTTTTTTATTACTCAAAGTCACTTTTTTAAGATTTCTTTTAGCTGTTTTAGCGTTATTACGAGTTTTTTGTCCTCTAACAGGTAATCCTTTACGATGATGAATCCCTCTATCACAACCAATTTCCATCAATCTTTTGATATTTAAAGTAATTTCTCTTCTTAAAACTCCTTCTAAACTAAACTTATTTAATTCACTTCTAATAGTAGATAATTGAGTTTCGCTCAATTGATTAACTCTAATATTTCCGTCAATATTTAAGTCATTTAAAATTTTTTTAGAAGTTTGTGTACCAATACCGTAAATATAAGTTAAAGCAATAAATACTGTTTTGTTATTTGGAATATCTACTCCAGCAATTCTTACCATTTTTTAAAAATCCTTTCTATTTCAACCTTGTCTTTGATTATGACGACGTTTTTTTTTGTTTATAATATAAATTCTTTTTTTACGACGTACAATAATATCATCGGCACTACGTTTTTTAACAGAAGCTCGAACTTTCATATTATAATATCTCCTTTTTTATACGAAAAGAACTAATACTTTTTTAAATATAACGATAAATAATACGACCTTTATAATCTACTTTTACTTTATCACCTAATAAAATACGAATTTTATTAATACGTATTTTGCCAGAAATATAAGCAACAATAACTCTTTTATCAGGAAGTTCTACTTTGAATTTAGCGTTAGGCAATATCCCAACAACTATAGCATCAACAACTTCATCATTCATAATTTTAATTATTTTTTCCTTTATAACGAATATTTATTTTTTTATGTTAAAATTTCATATCCTTTTTCAGTAACTAAAATTGTATGTTCAAAATGAGCACTTAAACTAGAATCAGAAGTAACAGCACTCCAACCATCTTCTAAAATTTTAATTTCTTTACTTCCTAATGTGAACATAGGTTCAATACAAAAAGTCATTCCTGGTTTCAAAATATAATCCTTTGTAAAAAAATCAAAATTAAAAATATAAGGTTCTTCATGTAAACTTTTTCCGATTCCATGTCCTGAAAATACTTCTACTATACCATAATTAAATTTTTTTCCAAATTTTCCTATAGCGCGTGAAATATCAGAAATTCTATTACCAGGCTTCACTTGTTCGATTCCTAAAAATAAAGCTTTTTTAGTATTTTCTACAAAGAATTTAATTTCTTCGGGAACATCGTCTACATAATAAGTCCAAGCAGCATCTACAAAATAACCTTTATATTTAATTCCTAAATCAATAGTAATTATATCACCTGATTTAATAATTTTTTTTTTAGAAGGTAAGCCGTGTACTACAGTTTCATTTATCGAAATACAAGTATATCCGCCATATGACTGATAACCTTTAAAAGCGGAAACAACTCCATGTTTTTTAATTATATCACGAGCTTTCATATCTAAATCAAAAGTAGATATTCCTGCTTTTAAAAAAGTCACTAATTCTTTTCTTATAGAAATCAAGATCTTTCCTGCTTCTCTCATTAAAACAATTTCATCTACAGATTTAATTGATAACATATAAAAAATAAACAACCTTTTTTTATTATAAATTAATTTTTACATAAATTAATATATATCATTTTTTTAAAAAAACCTAAATATTAAAAAAATTTATTATAAGTTTGTTTAACATTAGTATTTTTTTCTTTCATATTTTGTATACATTCTATGGTAGTACCAACAACAATTAACAAACTAGTACCACCAAAAGGAATTCCATCTGCTACTTCTTTATAACCCAATTGTTTTAAAACAAAATTAATTATATCAGGTGAAGCAGCTAATAAAGTTAAAAAAATAGCGCCAATAAAAACAACTTTAAACATTTTATGAGTTACCGTTTTAACAGTTTCTACACCTGGTTTAGTATCTTTTAAATAAGCATTTTGTTTTGATAAATGTTCAGAAATACTATTAGGATTAATACTCATAAAAGAAGAAAAAAAAGAAAATAACAGAATCAATAAAAGATAAATAAAAAATGCTATTCCTAATTGTGGACGAGATTCTTGAAACATCTTTATAAAATCATTTTTAGGAAAAAATATGTCAATAGTATTTGTTAAACTTAGAAATGTATCAGCTAGAATAATTGGCATAATACCAAATATATTCATCTTAATAGGAATATATTTATCAATTGTATCATCATTTTTATCTGTTGCATAATTAATAGGTATTTTTAAATAACCTAAATATAAAATAATGGTTAATACCAATAAAACAAGAAATAAAAATAAAACTATCATTCTAGGAATTAAATGTTCTTTTGTTACGTGAACATAACCTTCTTTTATTATGACACCTAATAAATATTTAAAAGTCTTAAATAATTTACCGACGATACCAATAACTATTAAAACAGAAACTCCGTTTCCTACTCCTTTTGAAGTTATCAAATCGGCGAGCCAAATACAAATAAACACACCAACTACTAAAAAAAAGAGTGTAAGTATATAGTAACCTTTATCCAAAATTTTAGCATTAATAATCAACATCGGCCATCCTTGTGCCACAGCGAAAAATAAAGTCAAAATTCTAGTAGTTAAATTAATTTTAGATTTCCCTTTTTCACCCTGTTCTTCCCATTCTTTAAAAAAAGGTAAAAGTTTTTGTAAAAATTGTACTATAATCGAAGCAGTAATATAAGGGAAAATACTGAGCGAAAAAAGATTTAAAGATCGAAAAGAAAAAAACAAATCCATAGAAAAATTGTTTTTTCCCAATATAAATTTTGTTGGATTTTCCGATATATATTTCACTGGATCTGCATTATATTTATAATAATCATTTGATAAAAAAGGAATAAGTATGTTGGTACCAAGAACATAAATAAAAATAATAAAAAAAGTAAAAAAAATTTTTTTAATTATATTTTTTTTATTTGATAAAAAAATAATTAAATTTTTCATACAAAAAAATTACCTTATTATTTCTATATTTCCGCCATTTTTTTCGATAATACTTTTAGCTTTATTCGAAAATTTAGAAGCTTGAACAGTAATTTTTTTTCTCAAATCTCCTTTAGCTAAAACTTTAATCAATGACATATTTTTTTTAATTATCTTTTTTTGTAATAACAATTCTTTTGTAACTACAGAACCATTTTCAAAAACTTCTAAATCTTTTAAATTCAATATAAAATATTTTTTTTTATTAAAATTAAAAAAACCTCTTTTAGGGATTCTTTGGAAAAAAGGCGTTTGGCCCCCTTCGAAACCTAATCGAGTTCCGCCACCAGTACGAGCTAATTGTCCTTTATGTCCTTTTCCTGATGTTTTTCCATTACCACTACCCGGTCCACGTCCTAATCTTTTAATAGTTTTTCTAGCATTTTTAACTGGTTTTAATAAATGTAAAAACATATTTCATCAATACTCTCTTATTAAATAATTTCTTTAACAGAAACTAAATGATTAATTTTTTTTAAAATTCCTCTAAAAACAGCAATATCTTCTTTAATAACTTTTTGATTAATTTTTTTTAAACCTAAACAATGAGCGTTTTTAACTTGGTTAGGACTTCTACCAATTAAACTTTTTTTTAATGTAATTTCTAATTTTTTCATTTTCTTTTCCTTACAAATCTTGAATTTAAAGAGATGCCTCTAATTTTTTCGACTTCTTTGATAGTTCTTAAACTTTTTAATCCATCCATTATCGCTCTTAAAATATTGATAGAAGTTCTAGAACCAAAAGATTTAGACAAAATATCATTAATACCAACTAATTCAAAAACAACCCTAGCAGCTTTTCCACCTGCGATGATTCCTGTTCCTTTAGCAGCTGGTTTTAATAAAGCTTTTGAAGCTCCAAATTTTCCAATAATCTCATGAGGAATAGTAGACCCTGAAAGAGAAATTTGGAATAAATTTTTCTTAGCTTTTTCTAATGCTTTTTTGATAGCGTCTAAAACTTCTTGAGCTTTAGCATTAGCAAAACCAATTCTTCCTTTTTTATCTCCTACAACAACCAAAGCAGAAAAACGTAAACGACGTCCACCTTTAACAACTTTAGTTATTCTATTGATTGAAATGATCTTTTCTTCAAATTCGCTAAAAGTTTTTTTAGCAACAAAATTATCATTTCTATTTTTAGAAACAAAAGAATCTGTTTTGTTTTTAGAAACTAAAGTATCTGTTTTAGTTTTAGATACTAAATTTTCTGTTTTTTCTTTAGAAACTGAATTATTTGTTTTATTTGAAGAAACCAAAGTATCTGTTTGAGTTTTGGAAGTTAAATTATCAGTGTTATTTACTGTATCTTTCAAAATATTAAGCCCTCTTCCCTTGCAACATTAGCTAAAGCTTTAATACGACCATGATATAAACGACCGCCTCTATCAAAAACAACATGACTAATACCTTGTTTTAAAGCTTTTTGAGCAATGATTCTACCAATATCAGAAGCCACTTTTATATTCACTGTCGTAGCGTTAATTTCTTTGCTATGAGCACTACACAAAGTAACTCTTTTTTGATCATCAATAATTTGTGCGTAAAAATATTTATTAGAATAAAAAACATTTAAACGAGGTCTTTTTTCGGTACCTATAATTTTTTTTCTTAAACGTAAATGTCTTTTTTGAGCTAATTTTTTTGATGATTCTTTATTTATCATAATAAAAATTAATATCCTTTCTTATTTTTTAGCACTTTTACCAGCTTTACGATGAACATATTGATTAAATAAACGAATCCCTTTACCTTTATAAGGTTCTGGTTTACGTAATTTTAGTATTTTGGCAGCGAATTCTCCAACAAATTGCTTATCTATTCCTTTGACAATGATTTCTTTATTTTTGATAATTTCTATTTCCAAATTAGAAGGAATTGTTAAAGGAATAATATGTGAAAATCCTAAATTAAAAACTAAATCAGAATTTTTTTTAGTAACATCATAACCTAAACCAACAATTTCAATTCTTTTAATAAAAGGTTTGATTAAACCAGCGATGATATTAGATAATAAAGCTCTTGTAGTGCCATGAATTTTTTTTGTAAAAATATCATTGCTTGTTCTTGAAACTTTAATAAATCCGTCTTTAACATCGATATTTAATAAAGGATTAAATTGATATTGTAACTGATTAGTATTATATTTAATATTTACTAAATTTTTTTCTTGAATTTCTATTTGTACACCTTCTGGAATTGAAATAAGTTTTCTTCCCACTCTTGACATTAAAATCTCCTTAACAATTACCAAATATAAGCTAAAACTTCTCCGCCTACATTATGCAATAAAGCATCATAATCTGTTAAAACACCTTTTGAAGTAGAAATTAAAGCTATTCCTAATCCGTTATAAACTCTAGGTATTTTTTGAACAGGAACATATTTTGATACTCTTTTTAACCCTGTAATAGTTCTCTGTTTATTAGCATTATATTTTAAATGAATAATAATGTTTCTTTTTCTATCATCTAAATAAAAATCTTTTATATAGCCTTCTTTTTTGATAACTTCTAAGATTTTGATTTTGAATTTTGAAATAGGAACAGAAACTTTATCATGATACATTATATTAGCATTACGCATTCTAGTTAATAAATCAGCAATCGGATTTGCTATCATAATTTTCGTTCTCCTTACCAACTAATCTTTTTAACACCAGGTATTTCACCTTTGTTAGCTAACTCACGAAATCTAATTCTAGAAATCCCAAATTTTCTTATATACCCTCTTGCTCTACCATCGATTTGATCTATATTTTTTAAACGCACTGGAGAAGATTTTATAGGAAGACGAGAAAGCCCTTTATAATCTTTTTTTTTTTTTAGCTCTAAACGTTTATCTTTATATTTCAAAAAAATTTCTCTTTGTTTTTGATTTTGAACAATTTTGGATTTTTTAGCCATAAAAAATCATTCCTTCTTAATTTTATATTAAATATATTTTATTTTCTAAAAGGCATTCCATAAAATTCTAATAATTTTTTTGCATCTTCATTATTTTTAGCTGTAGTGACAATGCAAATATCCATTCCACAAATTTTTTTAATTTTATCGATATCGATTTCAGGAAAAACAATTTGTTCTTTTATACCTAAAGAATAATTACCTCTACCATCAAAAGATCTAGAATTTAATCCTCTGAAATCTCTTATTCTTGGTAAAACTATTCTAATTAATTTATCTAAAAAAAATTCTTTTTTGCTTCCTCTTAAAGTAACTTTTAAACCGATAGGCATACCTTCTCTTAATTTAAAATTAGAAATAGATTTTTTAGCTTTAATAATAACAGGAACTTGACCACTAATTAAAGTTAACTGTTCGTAAAATTCATCTAAAATTTTAATATTCGAAACAGCTTCACCAACACCCATATTGATTACTATTTTATCTATTTTAGGAACTTGCATTACAGATTTAAAATTAAAAATTTCTTTTAAAGCAAGAATAGAATCTTTTTTGGTATATTGAATATTATCTTTTTTCATTATATTATATTTTCCTTAATTCAATTAAATAATAATTCCTGTTTTTTTTGAATAACGAACTTTTTTGTTGTCTTCGTAACGAATACCAATACGAGTAGGAATTTTTTTTTCAGGATCAATTAAAGAAACATTAGAAATATGGATAGGCATTTCTTCTTGGATGATAGTACCTTTTTTATCATCATTAGGAGGAGTTTTATGTTTTTTTGCAATATTAATACCTTCAACTAAAATCTTTTGTTCTTTGAAAAAAATTTGTATCACTTTTCCAGTTTTGATGGCTTTTTTACCTTGTTCATTAATAAAAAAACGATCT
Source organism: 'Camptotheca acuminata' phytoplasma (assembly GCF_041276565.1). Classification (NCBI taxonomy): domain Bacteria; kingdom Bacillati; phylum Mycoplasmatota; class Mollicutes; order Acholeplasmatales; family Acholeplasmataceae; genus Candidatus Phytoplasma; species 'Camptotheca acuminata' phytoplasma. Next base: position 29,452 of record NZ_JBGGGR010000001.1, on the reverse strand, counting down.
TTACCTGTACGAACAGCGACTATATCACCTATTTTAATATACATTATAAATTTCCTCTATATTACAAAAACTTTTTCAGATAAAGAAAGAAACTTAGAAAAATTATTATCTTTCAATTTTTGATTTTTTACAACAGGTCCAAAAATCCTTGTTCCTTTTAAAGTAACATCATCTTTAATAATAACTACTGCGTTATCATCAAATTTAATATAGGAACCGTCTTTTCCTCTTAAACCTTTTTTTGTACGTAAAACCAAAGCTTTTGCTTTATCTCCAGCTTTTAACATACCTGAAGGAATTGCTTTTTTGACAGAAACAACAACAATATCCCCTATATTAGCATAACGTTTTTTACTAGAACCAGGAATATTAATTACTAAAACTTCTTTAGCACCACTATTATCAGCAACTGTTAAACGACTATTTATTTGGATCATAATTATTTTACCTTATTTTTGCTTAAAATAATATTTAATAAACGAAATTTTTTAGTTTTTGATAAAGGTCTTGTTCCTACAAAATTAACCAAATCGCCTATTTTTGCAATTTCTTTTTCATCATGTACATAAAATTTACTAGTTTTTTTAATTCTTTTTCCATATAAATGAACTTTTTTATAATAATCAACTGCAACAACGATTGTTTTTTGCATTTTATCAGAAACTACTACACCTGAAAAAAACTTCTTAGTATTAGTCATTATTTTACCTCTTTTTTATAAAAAAATTTAAAACTGTAAAATATTTTCTTTATATTGTCAATTTGATTGATTTTAATTATTTATTAATAAATAAAAAATTATAAAAATATAAATTAAACATTCGTTGAAGAAACTTCTTGGACTGGAACTTTTTCAATACCAAGTTTTCTTTCATTAATAACAGTTTTAATTCTTGCAATAACTTTTGTAATTTGAGAAATACGAGCGCTATTTTTTGACTTAGCTAATTCTACTTGAATTTTTGTATGAAATAAATTTTTTTTCAAAATTACAACTTGTTCTTCCAATTCTTCTATTGTCATTTTGCGAATATCTTTTATTTTCATAACTCTTTTCCTCTTTTGACAATTTTTGTAGTAATAGGTAATTTATGAGAAGCTAATCTTAAAGCTTCTATTTCCATTTTATCTGAGTTATTATTATCGCTTACTTCAAAAAGGACTTTACCTTTTTTTACTACTGCAACCCATAATTCTGGATTACCTTTCCCAGAACCCATACGTACTTCTAAAGGTTTTTTAGTTAAAGGTAAATATGGGAAAATATTAATCCAAACTTTACCCAATCTTTTCATATGACGAGTCATCGCAATACGAGCGGATTCTATTTGTTGACTAGTAATCCAAGCTCCTTGTTTTGCTATTAATCCGTAATTACCATTTATAATTTTGTTTTTACCTTTGGATTTTCCTTCGTAGCTTATACGATGGTAACGACGATATTTAGTTCTTTTTGGAATTAACATAATGATGCTTATTGAACTCCTTTAAAATAAATTAAAAAAATAACTTTTAAATCTTTTATTTTTTTATTATTTTTTTTCTATTAATATTTTTTTTATTTTCGTTTTGTGGATAACTAGAAGCAAATATTTTTCTTGTATCAGAAATAGTTTTATTAGGTAAAACCTGACCGTGATTAATAATTACTTTTACACCTAAAACACCATAAGTAGTATGAGCTTCTTCAAAAGCATAATCAATATCTGCTCTTAAAGTGTTTAAAGGAACAGCTCCCATAGCAACCGATTCACTTCTGGCTTTTTCTGCGCCACCTAAACGACCAGAAATAATAATTTTAACACCTTTAACACCGCTTTTTAAACATCTTTGAATAGCTGCTTTTTGAACTGATCTATAAAAAGCTCTTTGTTGTAATTGTATAGCGATACTTTGAGCTACTAAAGAAGCAATTTTATTTACTGCTTTTACTTCAAAAACATTAACATCGATTTTTTTATTAATTAATTTTTCTAACTTTTTAATTAATTCTTTTTTATTTTTGCTATCTGTTCCTTGAACGATTCCCATTTGTGAAGTATATAAATCCACTTGAATTACTTCATCATTAGATTTTTTTAAACGTTTAATTACGATTTGTGAAATAATTCCTTCAGAATGAGTTTTACGAATTAAACTTCTAATTTTAAAATCTTCTACAAGCAAAACAGGAACTTTTTTATAACTAGTAAACCATTCGGATTCCCAATTTTTAATAATTCCTAATCTTAAGCCGTTAGGATTACTCTTTTGACCCATTTAAATTATAACTCCTTCATTTCTTGTTTATGTTCAGAAATAAATATTGTTACATGACTTGTTCTTTTTTTTCTTTTATCTGTTTTTCCTTTTGCTCTCGGAAATAAACGAGGTAAACGAAGTCCTTCATTAACAAAAATTTCTTCTACATATAAATCGTTTCTATTAAGTTGAAAATTATGAACAGCATTAGCAATAGCGCTTTTTAATAATTTCAAAACAATAGGAGAAGCTGATTTCGAAGTAAACATTAAAATAGCTTCTGCTTCTTTTACGTTTTTACCACGAATTAAATCGATTACTAAACGTGCTTTTCTAGGAGCAACAGGCACTTGATTAGCAATAGCTTTTACTTTCATATAAAAATTCCTTCTTTAAATTATTTTTTTTGACTTTTTTTATCGCCTTTAGCATGACCACGAAAAATACGAGTAGGAGAAAATTCTCCTAATTTATGACCTACCATATCTTCTGTAATAGAAACAATAATATATTCTTTACCATTATAAACAGCAATTTTGTGTCCGATAAATTCAGGCAAAATAACGCTTCTACGTGAACGAGTTTGAATTATTTTTTGAATTTTTTTTTCGTTTTGTTTTATTACTTTTGATAAAAGATGTTCGTTGCAAAAATAACCTTTTTTAAGTGAACGAGCCATATTTTACAAATCTCCCAATTTATTTTATTTGCGTCTTTTCAAAATTAAACTATCATTATTTTTATTTTTTTTACGTGTTTTAATACCACGTGCTTTTTTACCCCAAGGTGTCATAGGTGATTTACGTCCGATAGGTGCACGACCTTCTCCACCACCATGTGGGTGATCATTAGGATTCATAGCAGAACCTCTTACTGTAGGTCTAATAGATAAATAACGAGTTCTTCCTGCTTTACCATTACGAATCAATTTATAAAATTCGTTTCCTAATGTTCCGATTGTTGCTCTACAAGTAGCTAAAACTTTTCTTAATTCTCCAGAAGGTAAATTTAAAACAACATATTTATCTTCTTTTTTTACGATTTGAACTGAAGTTCCGGCACTACGAGCTAATTGTCCACCTTTACCAGGTTTCATTTCGATATTATGAACAAATGAACCAATAGGAATATTTTTTAAAGGCAAAGAATTTCCTACTTTAATATCGGATTTTTGTCCTGAAAAAATATTACTACCTACAACAATATCTTTAGGACTTAAAATATATCTTTTTTCGCCATCTGCATAATGAATTAAAGAAATGTTGCAATTACGATTCGGATCATATTCTATAGTCGCTACTCTTCCAGGAATATCATCTTTATCACGTTTAAAATCAATAAGACGATATTTTTGTTTAACTCCACCACCACGATGTCTTACAGTAATTTTCCCTTGATTATTTCTTCCGCCTTTGTCTTTTTTAGGAACTAATAAACTTTTTTCAGGAGTAGAAGTTGTAAGTTCTCTAAAGTCTTGTAAACTCATATTACGGCGTCCATTGGATATAGGTTTATATTTCTTAATAGCCACTTTTGATGTCGAACCTTTCTTAAATATTTTAAAATTTTTATTTTTTTTATTTTTCTTTATCGAAAAATTCAGTTATTCTTTGTCCTGGAAACAATTTAATGATTGCTTTTTTATAACCAGAAGTATAACCTTGACTTTTAACTTGTTTTTTAAATTTCGGTAAAACATTCATAACATTAACAGAAGCTACTTTAACATTAAAAATATGTTCAGCTGCTTTTTTAATCTCTGTTTTATTTGCACTTTTTGCAACTTTAAAAGTATATAAATTTTGTAATTCCATTTTTTTATTAGTTGATTCGGTAATAATAGGAGATTTAATTAAATCATAGTATTGAGAGGACATTATTTAAAAACCTCCTCGAATTGTTTTAACGCTTCTTTTGTTAAAAGAAGACATTGAGTATTTAAAATTTGATAAACGCTAACATGAGAAAAACTTTCTAAAGTTACTTGAGGTAAATTATTAGTACAACGAATTAAATTATCATTTAATTTGTCAACTACTATTAAAACTTTATTAGAAATTTTCATTTTATCTAAAAATTCTTGAAAATGCTTAGTTTTTACAGTATCCATTTCTAATGAATCCATTATTATTAAATTATTTTTTTCTTTTTGTAAAAATAAAGCAGAAGCCATAGCTAATTTTCTGATTTTAGCATTTAATTTAAAATTATATTTTCTTGGTTTAGGACCGAATGCCACGCCCCCACCTCTCCATAAAGGAGAACGAATCGAACCGTGACGAGCATTACCTGTTCCTTTTTGGGCCCAAGGTTTTTTACCACCACCAGAAACAAGTGCTCTATTTTTAGTAAAATGTGTTCCTTGACGCATGGCTGCTCTTTGTTGATTCACAACATCATATAAAACTTGTTGATTTGATTTAGTACCAAAAATATCATCTTTCAAAAAAATTTCTGATACTACTTCTCCTTTTTGATTGAAAACATCATATTTATTCATTATGAAACTTCCTTATTTACTTTTTTGACAGCAGATTTTATAATTACAAAACTTTTTTTAGGCCCTGGAACATTGCCTTTAATTAACAATATTTTTTTTTCTGCATCAACAGAATGAATTGTTAAATTTTGTATAGTAACTCTTTGGTGCCCCATTCTACCTGGTAATTTTTTACCTGTAATATTTCCTTTTATAGGACCCATAGATCCAGGTCTTCTATGATATCTAGAACCATGACTTTCAGGACCACGACTTTGATTATGTCTTTTAATAGAACCAGCGAAACCTTTTCCTTTGCTTATCCCGATAACATCGATAATTTCTTTTTCAGAAAATAAATTATTATCTAAAACAGTACCTTCTTTTAAATCTTTTAATTCGTTCACTTCATCTGATAAAAAAGAAATTTCGCGTACAAAATATTTTGGTTCAGTTTTGCTTTTATTAAAATGTCCTAAAAGAGGTTTTGTTGTTAATTTTGCTTTTTTAGATTTAAAACCTAATTGAGTAGCTTGATAACCATCTTTTTCAATAGTTTTTTGTTGTAAAACAACGTTATCAGAAACATCAACTACAGTAACAGGAATTAAAAATCCTTTGTCATCAAAAATTTGAGTAATTCCTATTTTTTGTCCTAAAATTCCCTTCGACATCTTATCCTCTTTCTTAAATTAAAAAAATCAAAATAATTTTTTTAAATAAAAATTTTATTTTGTTAAAAAAATATCAACTACATGAGGCAAATTGATATGCATTAAAACATCTATCGTTTGATTGTTTGGTTCGATAATTTGAATTAAACGCTTATGAGTGAAACGACCGAATTGTTCTCTACTATCTTTGTTAACAAAAGTAGAACGATTTACAGTGAAAATTTCTTTTCTAGTAGGTAAAGGTATCGGTCCTACTACTTTAGCTCCTGTTTTGATAACACTATTAATAATTTTTTTAGCCGCTTGATCAATCAAATGATAATCATAAGTTTTTAAAAGAATCTTAACAATTTCTTTCTTTTTTACCATTTTATAATATAAACTGCCTTTCTATAAAGTATTGAAAATTTTAAAAAAAAAAAAAAATAACATAACTAAATGAAAAAAATACATCATAAAGATACAAAAACTGCATAACTCAAAAATAATTTTTCATTTTTTTAATATTTTATGTAAAAAAATAAAAAACAAAATATTAAAATAAACTAATTTTAACTATTGTTCAAAAATAATTTATTAAAAAATAGACAATCATTATAATTATATATTAAATTTATTTTTTTTATAAAAATTGTTAAATATTTAACAATTTTTATATATTTTGTATAAATAAATAATATACAATTATATACAAAAATTTAATAATTTTTGATAGCTACTCTTAATTTTGCGTAACGACTCCTAGAGTTTAATTTTATTTCTTCTAAACTAGGGATAATAATTTTTTTATTCAAAAGAGTTAAAGGAGTTTTTGGCAAATTTTTTTCTTTAATAGGTAAATCAGAAAGTAAATTTAATTGACTATTTTCTTTAAAAAATCTCTTTACTAAACGATCTTCTAAAGAATTAAAACTGATAACGACTATTCTGCCATCTTTTTTTAATAATTTAAGACTTTGTTTTAAAGCCATCTCTAAAAATTTTAATTCTTGATTAACTTCTATTCTTAAAGCTTGAAAAATTCTTTTAGCACTATGCCCCTTTTTATTTTTATCATAAAAAGGATAAAATTTATCTGTAATCGCTACCAATTCTAAACTTTTATTTATAGGTCTTCTTTTGATAATTTCACGAGCTATTAAAGAAGATTTTGGTTCTTCCCCAAAAAATAAAAAAATTTTTTTTAATTCAGTAAAACTATAATTGTTCACGATATAATGAGCTGTTGTTTTTTGTTTTTGATCCATTCTCATATCTAAAAGAGAATCTTGTAAATAACTAAAACCTCTTTCAGGATCATCAATTTGAAAAGAAGATAATCCTAAATCAAAAACAATGCCATCAATAGAAAAAATATTTTTTTTTGATAATTCTTCTTCAATAGAAGCATAATTATTATGATATAAAAAAATATTTTTTCTACTTTCAAATTTTTTCTGACATTCAAGAATTGCAAAATAATCACGATCGAAAGAATGTAAAAAACCTTGATTTATTTTTTCTAAAATAGCTAAACTATGTCCTCCGCCGCCTAAAGTAGCATCGACATAAGTCCCTTGAGGGTTAATGTTTAAAGATTCGATAATTTCTTTAGTCAAAACAGAAATATGCTTTAATGATTTCAATTTATAAGCCTCTATTTTTTTATATCACTTTTATAATTAAAATAATTTTTGTTTTTATTCAAATTCAATTTCGAAATTACCATTAATAACTTCATATAAAGCTTTAGTTACTAATTTTTTGCCTTCTATATTCGAAACATCTATATTTTTTTCTTTAATAATACGAGATATTTTACTAGACAAGTAAACTAATTTATATTTAGAATCTATTTTTTTTAATAATTCATCAATTGAAGGATAATTTAAACCTTCTTTTTCTTTTTTTTCCATAATAGTTATTTTCCTTTTTTTACAATTTCTGTTAAATAATAATCAATACTATTTTTAGTCTTAGAATGTTCTGCGATGATAATAGACATAATTTTATCTACAGCATTTTTTACTTCATCGTTAACAACAATATAATCGTATTTATAAGCTAAATTCATTTCTTTATCATAATTCAACATACGTTTTTGAATTTCTTCATCTGTTTCAGAATTTCTTTTTTTTAAACGTTCTTGGATAATTTGTTTAGAAGGAGGAGCGATAAAAATAAAAACACTGTCTTTATGCAATTTATGTTTTCTAATTTGTAAAGCTCCTTTAATATCAATTTCTAAAAGAATTTCTTTTTCTTCTTCCAAACTTTGCAAAATATTTTTATATGGAGTGCCATAATAATGATCAACAAATTTACTATATTCTAAAAAAAAATTTTCTTTGATTTTTTGTTTAAAATCTTTTTTTTGCATAAAAAAATAATCTATTCCGTCTTTTTCTCCAGGCCTAGGTTTTCTCGTTGTTGCGGACACAGAATAAAAAAAATTATTACCTTCTCTATTTAATAAAGATTTTTTTATTTCTCCTTTGCCGACTCCAGACGGACCTGAAATTACTATTACTAAACCTTTTCTATGCAATTTCATAATATAAATTTTATAATTCTTTCTTTTTTGTTTTTGAAAAAAATCAAATAACTAAATTCAATAATTTATTTTGGATGTAAAAAAATTTTAAAATCTTTTTATTTTGAATTAAAAATTTAATTTTGTCGTTTTGTAAAGCTTTTTGAAAAACCGTGTCTTTATCGTCATTTTTTAAAATCCAAATTTTAGTTTTTAAATGACCGTTAATTTGAACAACGATTTCAGTTTGAACAGAAGTATCAGTTAATGCTGTTTTTTGATAAAGAGGCCAATCGGAATAAACCAATTCATCAGAATTTTTTAAAATATTTTGATTTAATTCTTCTGTTAAATGGGGTGCTATAGGATTTAATAATTGTAAAAAAATTCTCATTTGATTTTTATTTATTTTTTTGAATTTATAAACTTGATTAATAAAAATCATTAATTGGCTGACGATGGTATTGAATTTTAATTTATCGTAATATCTTGTAACTATTTTAATAGTCTGATTAAGTATTGAATTTAAAAAATCACATTCTTCATCTATTATAAAAGAAGAAGCTGCATTATAAACTTTATTTAAAAAACGATTGATCCCTTTTAATCCATTTTCGTTCCAAATTTTGTTATCTTCCAAAGGACCTAAAAACATAATATAAATTCTGATAGCATCTGCTCCGTATTTTTCTAAAACTGTCGAAGCACTGACACTATTGTTTTTAGATTTACTCATTTTTAAATGGTCTTCACCTAAAATCATACCAGGATTGACTAATTTTTGAAATGGTTCTGGAGTTGAGACTATACCTGAATCATATAAAAATTTATGCCAAAAACGAGAATATAATAAATGACCGACAGCGTGTTCGCTTCCACCGATATACAAATCAACAGGCAAAAAATAATTTAATCTTTTTTTAGCTTCTTCAGAATCTAATGACAACATCCCTGTATTATTTCTTAAAAGATAAGCTATATGATACCAAGAACTAGCAGCAACTTGAGGCATAGTATTAGAATCTCTTTTATATTTTTTACCATCTTTTTCGAAATACAACCATGAAGAAACTTTAGATAAAGGAGAAGTTCCATCACCTGAGACCTCAATTTTTTCTAAAAAAGGTAATAATAAAGGCAATTGATCATCTTCTTCTAAATAAACATTATCATTTTCATCATAATAAACTGGAAAAGGTTCGCCCCAATATCTTTGACGAGAAAAAACCCAATCACGCATTTGATAAGTAAAATGCACACGACCAAAATTATTTTCTCGAGATAAATTCAAAATTTTTTCACTAGCTTCTTTAATATCAAGTCCATTTAAAAAAACACTATTAATTAAAATATCTGTCTCTGAAATAGAATGAATATCAGTATTATCTTTTTGAAAATCAACATTATGAGATTCGTTATTGACTTTAAAAATAGGAATTATTTCTAAATTATATTTTTTAGAAAATAAAAAATCTCTTTCATCACAAAAAGGAACAGACATAACCGCTCCTTTACCGTAATGAGGTAATACATAATCAGCGACCCAAACAGGAATTTTTTTATTAGTGAAAGGATGAATGACATAACTTCCGGTAAAAACACCAGTTTTGACCGCGTTGATATTTCTTTTTAGATCTGTTTTATTTTCGACATCTTTTAAATATAATTTAACCGGTTCGAGAAATTCTTTTGTAACAATCGAAGAAATTAAAGGATGTTCAGGAGCTAATACAACGGCACTTACTCCGAAAATAGTATAAGGTTTAGTCGTAAAAACTTCTAACTGAGCATCAGTAAGAGAATCAAAAGCGAAATTAAAAATAAACCCCTTTTTTTTGCCTATCCATTTTTTTTGAATATCTTTTAATTGAGGAGACCAATCTAAAGAATCTAAACCTTCTAATAAACGATCAAGATAAGAAGTTATTTTTAAAACCCATTGTTTCATTTTTTTTCTTACAACAGGATACCCCCCTCTTTCAGAAAAAATACCTTCTTCTGTTGTAAAAATTTCTTCATTAGATAAAACTGTTCCTAATTTTTCACAAAAATTAACTTCTACATTTTTCAAAAAAGCTAAATCATTTTTGAAAATTCTTTTGAAAATCCATTGTGTCCAGTGGTAAAAATAAGGTTCAGAAGTAGCTAATTCTGTATCCCAATCGATACCTTTCCCCAACATTTTAATTTGTTTTTTAAAATTTTCAATGTTTTGGTAAGTGAAAGTTTCGGGATTATTACCAGTTTGTAAAGCGTATTGTTCTGCGGGTAAACCGAAAGAATCCCATCCGAAAGGATGAAAGACATTATAACCACTCATTCTTTTAAATCTATTAACAATATCACTGGCTGTATAACCTTCAATATGACCCACATGTAATCCTGAAGAGGAAGGATAAGGGAACATATCTAAACAATAAAATTTTTTCTTTAATTTTTTTTTATTAGTTTTAAAAGTTTTTGTATTGTCCCAATGAGATTGCCATTTTAATTCTATTTTTTTGAAATCATAAACCAACATAAATGAAAACCTCTATTTAATATAAAAAATAATTAAATTAAGATATTTTTGTTTCGACGTAATTGACAACATCTTTTAAAATTTTAAATTGTTGCATAGACTCATCACTAATTTGGATTTTAAAAACTTTTTCTAATTCCATCACTATTTCAACAGCGTCAAAAGAATCTAAACCTAAATCTTCTTTTAATCTTGTTTGTGGTGTTATATCATCACTTTTGATATTTTTTTTCTTAGAAATAATTTCTTTAACAGTATTTTCAATCATTAAAAACCTCTTTTTTTAATAAAAATTTTATTTTTATCCAAAGATAAAAACATTTATTTATATATTATTTTATAATATTTTTGCTTTAATTACTTTATTAAATGGAGATATATTAAGATTATATCCAAAAATAAAAATTAGAAAAAAATATTTTTTTTATTCACCAGATACTTTATTTAAAATTTGTTTCGCTTCTTCAAAAATATTATAAAATTTTAAACATTCTTCATACATTTTTTCAAGAAACTCTGGATCTCTATTAACTTCTTTAACTTTAGCATTTTGGTAATCTTGAAAAACTAAAAAAAAAGCTTTTTCAGCATCAGAACAATAAATTTGAGCCTGAATCTGTGCATAATAATATTCAGGAATTTCTCCATTAATAAAAAATTTTTGCCAAGTCTTAGAATTGATATAAAGAGGACATTTAATCTCTAATAAACTATTTGTTTCAGCGTTCCAACCATCTAAAGAAGCAGAAAAAAATTCTTTAACACAAACTAAAGGTTTAAAATTAGTTTTATTAATATCATTAAAAAAATTTCTAGCTTTGGGTTCTAATTTTCTTCCGTGTTGCATAAATTTATTATCTTCTATTTTTTCATCAAAAAGTTTTCTTTTTAAAAGATTCTTTTTGTTATCAAAAGGATTAAACCCCATAATAATTGCTACTTCAGAAGCATTAATATATTTTTTTCTATGAATATGCCAATTATCTGAATTTTGTTCTAAATTTAAATTATTCATAAAAAACCTTTTTTCTTTCATTATTTTTATAAAGTTAAATATAAAGTTGAAATGAGAAAAATATAAACGAAAAATTAATTTACATTTCTTTTAAAATAGGAATTCCTAAAATTTTTAATCCTTCTTCAAGTAAATTTAAACAATTTTTAATTAATAAAATATTAGCGTCTTGTAAAACAAGATTATCAGTATTTAAAATTTTTTCTTTTTCGTAAAACTGATTAATATTCTTAGCTAATTGTAATAAATATCTAGCTAAAATACTAGGCATATTTTTTTGTTGTACTTTTTCTAATATTTCATAAAAAGAATCTATTAATTTAATTAAATTATAATAATGAAATTGACTATAATAATTAATTATTTCTTCCCAATGTAAATTTTCGTTGACTTGAGATTTTTTTAAAATAGAATATAATCTAACCATTGTATATTGTAAATAAGGACCATTATTTCCTTCAAATTGTAACATTTTTTTTAAATCAAATTCAATATCTAAATGACGATCATTTTTTAAATCATTAAAAACAATGGCTCCGATAGATACTTTTTGAGCTATTTGTTCTATTTTTTTTGTATCAGAAAATCTTTTTTGAATTATATTTTGAGCTTCTTTTTTAGCTGATTCAATAATATTAATCAATTTAAAATCTATGCTTTTTCTTGTAGAGATTTTCATATTTTGAAAATGAACTAAACCAAAATTAACATGTTCTAAATTTAAATTATCGTAACCTATTTTATTTAAAACCGCTTTTAACTGTTTATAATGTAATTTTTGTTCGTTTCCAACCACATATAAAACTTTATAAAAATTAAATCTTTTATAACGATATATAACACAAGCTACATCTCTTGTTAAATAAAGTGTGCTTTTGTTTTTTTTTTGCATTAAAGCTGGCGGCATTCCATCGTCTAATGGCATAATATAAGCTTGATCATCAAATAAAACTAAATTTTTTTGACGTAGTTCATCTAACAATTCAATAGCTTTGTCATGAAAAAAAGATTCACCTATATAATGATCAAAATGAATATCTAATAAATCATAAATTTTCTTAAATTCTTCTAAAGAAATTTTTTTAAACCAGTTCCATAAATCAGTTATTTCTGGATCTTTGTTTTCTAAAAGACGAAATATTTCTCTCGCTTCATCTTCTAATGATTTATCTTTTTGAGTTTCTTCATGAAACAAAATATAAACTCTTTGTAATTCGTTAATAGGATCTTTTAAAATGTTTTCTTTTTGAGCCCATTTTTTATAAGCGAAAATCATTTTTCCAAATTGTGTTCCCCAATCACCTAAATGATTAATTCCGACAGTTCGAAAACCTAATTTTTTATAAACGTTTTTTAATGCGTTTCCTATCACTGTTGAACGTAAATGCCCAATAGAAAAATTTTTTGCTATATTTGGTGAGGAATAATCAAAAATAACAACTTTGGATACGTTGTCTGCTTTTTTTTCATAATCAAAAATAGATTTATCAATATTAGTTAAAATATTTTTACTTATAATTTTTCTATTTAATTTAATATTTAAAAAACCATTTTCAAAAAAAATATTGTCTACTACTTCTAATGACAAATCTTGTTTAAAAATTTCAAAAATATCTAACAAATTTTTTTTTATATCTTTGACATAAGGAAATAACGGTAAAAAAAAATCAAATTTATCTGATTTATAATTTGATTGTAGAAATGCATTAATATTATGTTTTTTATTTAAAATTTGTTCTATTTGATTTTGAATTTGTTGTAAATACATTTGTAAATATCCTTGATTATTACATATTAACTTATATATAAAAATTATAAACAATAGTTAATAAATAATATTTAATATTTTACAAATATTATTTATTAACTATAATAATTTAATTGATCAAAATAATTTTTAAAAAAATCTCTGCATTTTAACAAAATCAAAAAATTAATTTATAATAATTATTAATTTTCTATTTGAACTAAAAATTCTTGAAAATGACTAGGTAAAGGAGTTTCTAATTCTACATATTGATTTGTTATAGGATGAGTAAAATTAATCTTTTTAGAATGCAATAATTGTTGTTGTATGGATTGATTTTTATTGCCATATAAAACATCTCCCACGATAGGATGTTTTAAATAAGATAAATGAACTCTAATTTGATGTGTTCTGCCGGTATCTAATTTCAATTCTAATAAAGAAAAATCTTTAAATTTTTTTAAAATTTTAAAATGAGTAGTAGCTGTTTTTCCTTTATCAGAAACTTCCATTTTAGAAAAATTAACAACACTTCTTTTTATAGGTAAATCAATAGTTCCATAATCGTAACCTAAATATCCATGAATTAAAGCCCAATAAATCCTTTGAACTTTTCTTTTTTGAATTAATTTTTGCATAATTTTAACAAATTCATCTGTTTTGCCAACAATAATTAATCCTGTAGTATCTTTATCTAAACGATGAACAATGCCAGGTCTTGCTGTGTCTTGACATTGAAAATCTTTAATTTGGTGATATAATCCGTTAATCAAAGTAGTTCCTGAATAACTATTAGAAGGATGAACTATTAAATTAACAGGTTTATCAATGACTGCTAAATATTGATCTTCATAAATTATTTTTAAATTTAAATCAACAGGTTTAAAAATATTTATTTCTGATTCTTTTTCAACAATAGAAGTTATTATTATATCATTGGTTTTTAATAAATATCTCTTTTTTTTTAATTCATCATTTACAAAAACTTGTTCGGAATCAATTAACAAAGAACATTTATTTCTACTTATGTTTAAATTTTTCATTAAAAATATATCTAAACGTAAATTTTTATCTTGTTCTGAAATAATAAATTTTTTTATCATTTTATAAAAAAACTTCCTCAAGTGAATTTAAATTATATTTAAAAAATAAAAAAATGATTTATATAAAAAAAATAAAATAAATAATATATTTTAGTTTTAAATAAACCAAAATATATTTTTATTTATTAAATTTATTTTCTTATTGATTATTTTCTTTTTTGCCAATGATATCATTTATATTTTCTTCAACATCTTTTACTTCTTGTGAATCATCATTTGTTGAGTTGATTTGTTCTGTGTTTTGAGATTCTGATTCGTCATTACTATCATTACTATCATTTATATTTTCATCAATATCTTTTATTTCTTTTGAATCATCATTTGTTGAATTAACTTTTTCTGTTTCTTGTGTTTCTTCTTGTGAAGAACTACTAATTTTTCCAGTTGTTAATATTTCTTCAATATCTTTTTTACTCAAAGTTTCAAGTTCTAATAAATAATCACTTATTTTAAATAAAAGTTCTTTGTTTTCTGAAATTATTTTTTTAGCTGTTTCATAACATTCAGAAATAATTTTTTTAACAGCTTCATCAATTTCTGAAGCTTTCGCATCTGAAAAATTTTTATGAAAACTATTTTCATCTGAACCAAATTGAACTAAACCTAAATCGCTCATTCCGAATTTAGTTACCATTTGAGTAGCAATTCGAGTAGCTACTTGTAAATCTTGATAAGCTCCATCTGAAATATCATCCAAGAACAATTCTTCAGCGGCTCTACCACCTAAGAAAGATGTAATTGTGGCTAATAATTGTTTTTTAGAAGATGTAAAAGTTTCTTCTTCGTTCAACATTATATTGTATCCGCCTGCCATTCCACGAGGAATAATTGTTATTTTTTGAACTTTTTGAGCATATGGTAATTTTAAACCAATAACAGCATGTCCTGCTTCGTGATAAGAAACCATTTTTTTTTCTTTTTTAGTATATTTTGCACTTTTTTTAGAAGGACCCATTAATATACGATCAACAGCTTCACTAAGTGTTTGTTTATCAATTGCTACTAAATTATTTCTAATAGATAACAAAGCTGCTTCGTTTAAAACACCTTCCAATTGAGCACCACTAAAACCTGGTGTTTCTTTAGCTATTTCTTTTAAATCTACATCAGGAGCAATTCTTTTATTTTGTGCATGTAATTTTAAAATTGCTTCTCTGTCTTTAACATTTGGTAAATTAATATTAAAACGACGATCAAAACGACCAGGTCTTAATAAAGCAGGATCTAAAAAATCAGGTTCATTTGTAGCTGCGATAACAAGAACTCCTCTACTAGGATTAAAACCATCTAATTCAATCAATAATTGATTCAATGTTTGTTCTTGTTCAGTGTTTCCAAAACTCATTCCTCTTTTACGAGCAACAGTTTCGATTTCGTCTATAAAAATTATACAAGGAGCATATCTTTGTGATGTTTTGAATAAATTTCTAATACGTGAAGCACCTAACCCTACAAACATTTCGACAAATTCAGAACCAGAAACTGCAAAAAAAGGTACTTTTGCTTCTCCAGCAACAGCTTTAGCTAATAAAGTTTTACCTGTGCCTGGTGGACCTGCTAATAAAATCCCTTTTGGCATTCTTGCACCCATTAAAGAATATTTTTGAGGATTTTTTAAAAAATCAACTAACTCTTCCATTTCTTCTTTTTCTTCTTCTGCACCAGCAACATCTGCGAAAGTAAATGGAGGTTTTTTAAAAATCTTTTTTTGAGAACCACCTTTACTTTGATTTGGAGACAAATTATCTACCAACTGATTTTTGGTTTTATTGAATAAATAAAACAAATAATAAAGAAATGAGAATGTTAATGCAAGATTAAATGATTTTAATAAAGTCGATAACCCATAATTATTTGCATAAGTACGATTACCTTTTAATATTGATTCATTTGTCATAACTCCAGAATAGGATGTGTTTGTTATCGCATCTTTACTCTGTGTTAGAATAAGCTTTACAATTTCGTCCCAATTATGTTGTGGTACAGTTTCATAAATTATTGTTTTCGAAGTTCCTTCTAGATTCGATTCTTCTTTTATTTTATATCTTACTTTTAAATCATAAAAACCAGGAGCTATCTTAGAAATATAAGGCTTCACGTCATCAACTGAAAGTATTACTATTTGTTTATTATTAACTTCTATTTTTGTAGCTTGTCCTTTTTGTTTATTTGTCAAAACATTTTGTAATTCAGTCCAAGAACGTGGTTCTGGTTCGGTAACTATTTCATAAATATTTACTACCAAACCAAATGATATTATAGATACTATTACGACCCAAAACATATTTTTTTTAATAAAATTCTCTAATTGATTCATATTATTTTTCCTTATTTAATTAAATAAATATATTGAAAAATCATTTTAAAATATTTATTTAATTAAATTTTCTTTAAAGTAGTCATGTAAAACTTCAGGAACAACAATATGACCGTTTTCATCTTGATAATTTTCTATAATAGCCATCATTGTTCTTCCTACTGCTAAAGCAGAACCGTTTAAAATATGTAAATATTCTTTTTTATTTTTTGTATTATCTTTAAGTTTGATATTTGCTCTTCTTGCTTGAAAAGACTCTGTATTACTTATAGAGGCGATTTCACGATATCTATTTTGACTTGGAATCCATACTTCAATATCATAAGTTTTACTTGCACTAAAACCTAAATCGCCTGTTGATAAAGTAAGGATTCTATAAGGTAAATTTAATTTTTGTAAAATATATTCAGAATCTTTTAACATTTCTTCTAAAGCTTTATAAGAATTTTGAGGTTCTACAAATTGAACCAATTCCACTTTATTAAATTGTTTTTGTCTAAAAATACCTTTACTTTTTAAACCGTTAGCACCTGCTTCTTGTCTAAAACAAGTAGTAAAACCAACATATTTTAAAGGTAATTGGTTTTTATCTAAAACATCGTCACGATGAAAATTAACCATAGGCACTTCAGCAGTCGGATTTAAATACCATTCATGCTTATCTAATTTCAACTTAAAAAGATCTTTTTTAAATTTAGGTAATTGTCCTGTTGAAAACATAGATGTTTTATTAACAATGAAAGGAGACAAAATTTCTTCATACCCTTTCGATATATGAACATCAAGCATGAAATTGATTAAAGACCTTTCTAATCTAGCTCCGGCCCCTTTTAAAACAACAAATTTACTGCCTGTAATTTTAGTTGCTCTTTCAAAATCTAAAATATCTAAATTTTTTCCCAATTCAATATGATCTTTCACAGGAAATGAAAATTTTTTTGGTTCTAAAAAACGAAATACTTCTACATTGTCATTTTCATCTGTTCCTACAGGAACAGAATCATGAGGAATATTAGGGATATTATACAAAATATGAGAAATTTTTTGCTCTATTTCTTGTAATTGTTTTTCAAATTCCTTTAAATCTTTTTTAGAAATTTGTTCACTTTTTTGTTCGCTTTTGAAATTATCATTATTGAATTGATTTTCTTGTTCTGATTTGTGTTTTAATTCTGAAATAACTTGTGATACATTGTTTTTACGAAAGCGGATTTTTTCTATTTTTTGAATCAATTCTTTTCTCATATTAGATAAAACCACAATATTGTCTAAATCTTTGATTTCTATTAATCTTTTTTGAAGTTTTTCTAAAACTAAATCCATATTACGTAAAACAAATTTTAAATCCAACATAAAAAAATCCTTTATAATTTACTAAAAAACATCCTTACGCTAATAAAAAAATAATTGGAAACATACGTCCAATAAATTTGATCAACTTATTTATTTGATACTGTTTAATAATTTAGCAAAATTAGATTTGTTTCTGGATACAAAATTTATATGAAAAATACCTTTAGATAATCCTTTATCTAATTTTTTATTAATAAGATTAAAACAAGAATTAGCTTTTTCTTTATCAGAAGCAGACACATAAGTTTTAAATTTTTTTATAAATGTTCTAACTGAAGATTTAAAAGCACTATTCATTAATCTACGTTTTTCATTTGTTTTGATACGTTTTTTTTGTTGTTTTGTATTAGCCATTTTTATAATTACTCTCTTTTTTTCAAAATTTTTATTTTATGATATTAAAATTTTTTAAATTTAAAAAAATATTTTTTACTAATGGTATAATTTTTAAACTTTAAAAATTGCACATATATATTTTATATAAAAAAAATTTTAAAAATTAAAAATTTAAAAAAGTTATTTTAAAAAAGAAATAAAACAAATATTTAATTTTGAAAATTCTTACTATATTAAACATCAACGCTTGTATTAATTATATATTATATTTCTATAAAATCCAAATTTTATAGAAATATAATTTGAGATTTTATTAAAATTATCCTAAAAACTATATAAAAAGGAAAATAAAAAAATGAAATTTTTTTAAAAATATTATTAAATTATAAAAAAATAAAAAGAATAATAATAAAAAGATATAATTTTTCATCAATTATTCATTTTTAATTTATTAAATAGCGATAATTCGACCAATTAAGAAATAAAATATCAATTCGATTTTTTAAAAATGGCTTGGTAAGAAAAAGATTGAAAATCATAACTAGGTTTTAAATTAACCACTTTTTCTATTTGACCTTGATTCAAAATAGCAACAGAATTACACAAAGTTTTAATAACTGAAGAATCATGCGAAACGATAACAATAGTTGTTTTTAATTTTTGATTTATATCATAAAATAATTTTAAAATATTTTTACTAGTTTGTTCATTTAAAGCTGAAGTGGGTTCATCACAAAAAATAATTTTCGGTTCGTAAACTAAAGTTCTAGCGATAGCCACTCTTTGTTTTTGACCACCCGATAATTGTTTAGGATATGAATGCAAAAAATTAGATAATTCTACAAAATCAAGAACTTTTAAAACTCTGCTTCGAATTTCTTCTGAATCCAGATTTCTTATTTTTAATGGCAAAGCTACATTGTCAAAAACATTTAAATTACTTAAAATATTAAAATTTTGCCAAATAGTACCACTTTCTTGTAACGAAAATTCTTTATAAATTTTAGTTTCTTTTCTTTTGTCTGGTTTCATTAAACCATTCATTATTTGCAATAAGGTAGTTTTTCCTGAACCAGTAGAACCTACCAACCCAAAAATTTGATTTTTAGGTATTTTTAAATTAATTTTTTGCAAAACGGAAATAGATTTTTTATTAATAAAAAAAGTTTTATATAAATCAATTATTTCTAACATTATTTTCAAATAATAAAACCTTTCTTATTTTAGGAAATCTTATTTTTTCCCTTATTTCTAAAAAGAATTACTAAATTTAAATAACTAATTAATAAAAATAAGATATATTTATTATAACATATATTATATTTTTGATAATATAAAATTAATTTATTGTTTAGAAGATTCTAATACTTCCAATAACAAAGACCAAGGCATACTAGCACAAACAAATCTTCCTGGAAAACCTTTAACTAATGAAAAAATTTGTAATTCTTCTTCTAATATATCTTTATCAAACAATTTATTCTCCAACATATCACAAAAATTATTTATTTTTTTAATAGCTGTTTTAATTTCAATGTTTTTTAAATAAACAGACATCAAAGAAGCCGATGATTGTAAAATGATACATCCTTGTGCTTCATATTTAATATCTGTAATAACGTCTTTATCTAATTTAACTTGTAAAATAATTTCATCGCTACAAGCGATATTTTTTTTTTTAATCGTAAAATATTTATCGAACTCGCTATCCTGAATCAAACCTTTATTAACAGGATTACGATAATACTTAATTATCAAATCACGATATAATTTATTGAAATTATCCAATGAAATCAAACTCCTTTTTTTGAAAAAAAATAATGCTTTAATTAATTTTCAAGAACGAAAAATAATTAAAGCATTTATTTTATTTTTTTTTGTTAATAAAATATATTTTTGGAATAAAGTTTGTTCTGAATCTAAATAAAAATCTACTTCTTTTATAGTTTTTTTGAAAATTTTAATAGCACCAGACAAAATTAAAGTTTTAGCTTTTTTTTTAGAATCGGCTAGCTTTGTTTGAACTAAAGCATCTAATAATAAAATCGGTTTATCTATTTCTACAGAAAACAACCTTTTTTTTATTAATGTAAAATCTTCTATTTTTAAATCTTCAGTTTTTTTAGAAAATAAAATATCATTTGTTAAAAGACATTCTTGAAAAACATCTGAACCATGAACCAAAGTTACCACTTGTTTAGCTAATTCTTTTTGTGCTAATCTGGCTTTAGGATTAATTTGAGTCATTTCTTCCAATTTAATAATTTCTTCTACTTCTAATAAAGTCAATCTTTTTAAAAAACTTACAACATTTTTATCTTCTGTGTTTAAAAAAAATTGGTATATTCTGTAAGGAGTTGTAAGTTTTTGATCTAACCAAACAGCGTTATTATCACTTTTACCGATTTTATTACCTTTATCATCTAATAAAAGTATCATACTCATTCCTAAAGGTTTTTTAGTGTTTTTATCTTCATTATTAGATTCCATTTTTCTAATTAATTCGAGCCCTGAAGTAATATTACCCCATTGATCAGAACCGCCTAATTGTAATTGTACTTCGTGATTTTTATATAAATGGTGAAAATCAATCGATTGTAAGATCATATAAGAAAATTCTGTATAAGAAATACCTTTTGTTAATCTTTTCGCTATTTTATCTTTAGAAATCATATAATTAACATTAAAATATTTTCCATAATCTCTTAAAAAAGAAATAACATCTATTTTAGAAATCCATTCATAATTGTCAACGAAATCAATATTTTCTTTAGGTAATAGTTTTTTTAATTGATCCTTGATTTTTTCGTAATTAAAACTAACATCTTTTAAAGATAATAATTTTCTTTCTTCTTTTTCTTTAGGATCTCCTATTAAAGATGTTGCTTTCCCTAATAAAACAAAAGGATGATGTCCTCTTTTTTGTAATAACGAAATAGTTACAATTTGGATTAAATGACCTATAGTTAATGAAATAGCTGTCGGATCAAAACCACAATAAAAAGCAATTTTACCTTCGTTTAATAAAGTTTCTATTTGTTTTTCATCGCTTACATCTTTAATCAAATTACGCCATTTTAATTCTTCGAATAAAAACACAATAAAACCTCTATATTTTCAGATTTATAAACAAAACTACTTATCTTGTTTTTTGTTCTTTAATTTTGATGGCTTTATTAGATAAATTTCTAATATAATAAAGTTTTGCTCGGCGAACTATTCCGCGTCTTATGACTTCTATTTTTTCATATGAAGGAGAATGAACTGGAAAAGTACGTTCTACGCCTATTCCTGAATAAACTTTTCTCACAGTAAAAGTTTCGGAAATATGACTTCCTTTACGTCTTATAACTAATCCTTCAAAAATTTGAATTCTTGTTTTATTTCCTTCTTCGATTTTGATAAAAACTTTAACAGTATCTCCAGGTTTGAAATTAGGAACAGTTCTTAAATTGTTAGCATTAATTGAATCAATTAATTGTTGTCCTTTTAAATTCATTTAAAACTCCTTTGAGTATTTTTTTTATTTCTTTTCTTTTTTTATTTTTGTTAATATTTCTTTAGCTTCAGTATCTAATGTTATTTTAGATAATAATTCTGGTCTTTTTATCAAAGTATTTCTTAAGCTACTTTCTTTACGCCATTTGATAATTTTTTGATGATCACCAGATAAAAGAACTTCAGGTACTTTATGATTTTGATATTCTTGTGGTTTAGTATATTGAGAATATTTTAATAATCCATTTTGAAGTGAATCTTGTAAATAAGATTCTTTTTTGATGACTCCTGGGACAACTCTAGCGACGACATTAATTAAAATCATTGCTGAGAATTCTCCTCCTGTTAAAATATAATCGCCTATCGAAATTTCTTCATCAATATATTCTAAAATTCTATCATCTACCCCTTCATAATTACCGCATAAAATTATTAAATGAGAATAATTTTCTACATATTGAACAACTTTTTTTTGATGCAATAAATTACCTTGAGGTGACAAGAAAATCACTCTTGTTTTTGAAGTTTTTTTTATATTTTTTAAACAATCATAAAAAGGAGGAAAGGCTAACAACATCCCAACATCTCCACCATAAGGGGTGTCGTCGACTTGATGATGTTTATTTTGGCTATATTCTCTTAAATCATGAATATGAACTTCAATTTTGTTTTTTTCACGAGCCCTTTTTAAAATAGAATTATTTAAAAAATTATCAAAAAAATTAGGGAAAATAGTTATAATATCAAATTTCATTATTTCTTGAATTTTAATTAATTTGAAACTGATTTCGAATTTTTTCTATTTTTTTTTAATAAATTCTTAACAGTTTTAGTAGGTTGAGCTCCACGAGATAACCATTTTTCTACTTTTTCTGCATCTATATTTATCAAATTATGAAACGGTTCGTAAGTTCCTAAAATTTCTAAAAATTTGCCATCTCTTTTGTTACAAGATTCTGCTGTTACTACACGATAAAAAGGTCTTGTTTTGTTTCCAAAACGTTGTAAACGCATTTTTATTGCCATAAAAAAATCACTTTCTTAAAATATTTCGTAAATTAAAATTTTATTTATATTGTTTTTATATTAATTTTCAAAAATAGAACAAAAGAAACATAAGATAATTATTCTAAATCATGTCTTTTCTAGAAAATCTAAAAATATTTAATAAAAATTTCAATATTCTTATAAAGAATAATACTATAACGGCAACAAAACATAATGATAATTGCCATTCATATTTTTTAGTCATATTATTAAATATCATTTGTTCAACATAATCAAAATATAAAATTAAAGTTAAAGATGAATAAACTATTAAAAACATATTAATAGGTAAAGCTATAAACCATACTGATTGCATTTGTTCAAATAAAGGAATACGGAGAACAGCAAAAATTATAGATAAGATAGAAAAAGATAAAATTATAAAAGTACAAAATAACATTTTTTTTTGAAAACTAAAAGTTGACACTAAAATATTATTTGAATACAATAAAAGCATTATAGCAAAAACTAAAATAGTAGAAATTAACGCTAACGATATTACTGAATTAAAATTACTCAACCAAATATATTCTGATCTTAAAAAAAGTAACAAAGCTCCTAAAGTAAACCCTTTAGACATTGCGAAAATCCAAGAACATGCTTTGGACAATGAAACAGAAAAAACACCTACTAAATAAGTACCAAAAGTTAATAAAACAGAAAAGAATAATATTGGTCTTATTAATGAAGGTTTTTTCGATACAAGTGAAGGAATAAAACTAGAATAACTCAGCCAAGCAAATAAAGAAACACAAAGTAATAATGAAATTGTTTTTACAGCAACTCCAGTACGTGTTATCGTTTCTTGATAAATAGTGTTCCCTTTTTTATCAATTAAAAAATTTTCTTCAACTTTACGAAAACCAATACCTATTTTATTTTTTTCTTCAAACATAAAAAAATACCTCTTATTAAAAGTAAATTAATTATTTAAATATAAACATAAAAATAAAATTTATACTACATAAATTTTAAATTATCATTTTCTATTTTTAATAAAACTAAAGAATTATCATTTTGTACTTGCAACAAATTAAGTTTATTTTCTAATTCTTGTTCGCTTAAAAAAGGAAAACTAGCATAATTTAAAGCTAAAGATGTTGCTTCCAACATATCATTTACTTTAGTGAACACTAACGCTTTAGGATAAAATTTAGATAATGCAATAGCATATTTTTTATCATCTACAACAATCGCATCAATATTATTTCTTGCGCATATTTGAGAAACTCCAAAAGCTAACATTTCTTCTTTGTTTGTGGGAGTAAAAAATTCAGAAATGATATCATGAGGAACACTTTTTTCAGCTTTTTTTTGAATTTTAAACATTGTCGCAACAGATTTAACAGGATATAATCCAGCAGCTGATTCGCCTGATAACATTGTTGCAGTAGCTCCTTCTAAAACAGAGTTATAAACATCGCTAATTTCTGCTTTTGTAGGTCTTGGATTTTTTTGCATTGATTCTAACATTTGAGTAGCTACAATAACAATTTTTCCTGCTCTTAAACAACTTTCAATCATTTCTGTCTGATAGAAAGGCACTAATTCTTCATTAATTTCAATACCTAAATCACCACGTGCGACCATGATTCCATCAGAAAGACTAATAATTTCATCTAAATTATCAAGACCTTCTTGATTTTCGATTTTAGAAATAATTTTAATATGTTTATTATTTTGAGAATTTAAAATTTCTCTCACATCTAAAATATCTTGTGCTTCACGAACAAATGAAAGAGCTAAAAAATCATATTTTTTTTCAGAAGAGAAAATAATATCAGATTTATCTTTGGCTGAAATATAAGGCATTTGTAATTTTACATTCGGAACATTAACGCCTCTACGTGATTTAACAACATGAGAATTTTTTGCTTTAGTTATTAATTCACGTTTTATTTCATCTTTTTCGATAACTTCTAAAGTTAAATAACCATCATCAATAAAAATAGAATCACCTTTATTCACGTCATCATATAATTTATCATAAGTAACAGAAAATTTTTCTTTTGTTCCTAAAACTTCTTCGAAAACTATTCTAATTTCTGAATTTTCTTCTATTTGAACTAAACCATCGAAATTATGAGTTCTTATTTCGGGACCTTTTGTATCAAGCATAGTCGCTAAATAAGAGTCATTTTCTTTATTAATTTCTTTAATTAAATTTAAAATTTTTTCGCTATTTGCGTAATCAGCATGAGAAAAATTAAAACGTGCTACACTCAATCCATTTTTCACCAATTGAGTTAAAATTGTTTTACTTTCGCAAGCTGGTCCTAATGTGGCTACTAATTTTACTTTATTCATTAAACTTACACAATACTTTCTTTATTTTTAAAACATTTTTAAAATATATAAAATTTCCAACAATTATATTAATATTATAATAAAATATAGAAAAAAATTTTTTATTTTATGCAATTTTTACAAAACCGAATTAATAATACTGGTTACTTTTGTATTTATTTCTTTTGTTTTTTTCTCTTTAAATGTTTCAAATGGTAAAGCGAGATGAAAAAAAACTTCAATTTTTTTTTTACGAAACCAACATTTTCCTCTCATGGCACAAGCCCCTTTTAAAGTAACAGGAAGGATATTAGCTTCGCTTTTTAAAGCTATATTAAAAGAACCATCTAAAGAATTTAAAATTTTGTCGCTTTTTTTTTGTTTAATTCCACCTTCGTGAAAAATAACAACTGCTAATTTTTCTTTAATATTATCGATACCTTTTAAAATGTTTTGTACTGTTTTTCTATCGTTGTCTCTTTGAATCTGGATACAATTTATCAGTTCAAAAAAATAACTTAACATCCAACCTATTTTACCATGATAAAGTTCCTCTTTAGGTGTAAAAGCAAGAGTTCTTGGAAAAATTGAAGAAATAATAAAAGGATCGAAATTCGTTTTATGATTAGAATAAATAACTAATTTATCTTGCAAAGGAATTAATTCTTTATTATGAACAATAATTTTAATCCTAAAAAATCTTACAATTAATTTAGAAATACTCATGATAATTTTTTGTCTGAAAGGGTGATCTACTTTTAAATTTCGAGTAATCCACATAACTGAAAACAATAAAAAAAGAACATAAACCCAAGCTAAAATTACACTCACGACAAAAAATAAAATACCCATTAAAATTTGAATATGCAAAACACTACTAAAAGGAATTATAAACAAATTAAAAGAAATAAAATTAAAACAAATTAAAAACAACAAAAAAATAAAGCTAAACATAATTTTATTTTCATCCCTTATTTTTATTTTTTAATATAAGTAACAAAAATCAATTCATTTATATATGTTTTTTCTTTAACCAAATAATATTGATAATTAAAAAAAGGGAAGAAAGTGTCTCCTTTGTACCTTTTTAATATATGAGTCAAATACATTTTTTTTGCATAATCCAAAGATTGGTGATAAATTTGACTACCACCTATAACCATAATTTCTTCTTTTTTGTTTTTATATTCTTCTAAAAAAATTTTTAAATCCGAAACCCAAAATATATCTTGAATATTCAGTTTCGAACGACTGGCTACATAAATTTTATCAAAAGGAAGTGGTTTTTTTTTATAATATGTTTTCAAAGATTGATAAGTATTTATTCCCATTAAAACATTTTTATTAAAAGTTTTTTGTTTAAAAAATAAAAGATCTTTAGGATAATGCCACGGTAACTTGTTTTCTTTACCAATTAAAAAATTAGAATCTAAAGCCGCAATAATTGTAATCATACTGCGATTTCAGCTTTTAAAACATTATGAGTTTTATAATTTTTTAAAACAAAATCAGAAAATTGAAAATCTTCTATTTTGCTAACATTTTTGTTTAAAATAACTTGTGGTAAAGTAAAAGGAACACGATTTATCTGAGTTTTAACTTGTTCTAAATGATTTTCATAAATATGAGCGTCACCTAAAGTATGAACAAATTCATAAGGTTCTAAATTAGTTAATTGTGCCACCATCATTAACAATAACGAATAAGAAGCGATATTAAAAGGAACACCTAAAAAAACATCCCCACTTCTTTGAAACAATTGTAAAGAAAGTTTATTTTTATAAACATAAAACTGCATCAAAACATGACAAGGAGGTAAAACCATTTTGTCTATAAGTGGAGGATTCCAAGCTAAAATAATCAAACGTCTCGAAGAAGGATTATTTTTGATTTCTTGAATAACTTCTTGTAATTGATCGATACCTGAAAAATCACGCCATTGTTTTCCGTAAATAGGACCTAAATCACCATGTTGTTGAGCGAAATTTTTATCTTGTTTTATTTTTTGAATAAATTCTGATAAAGTTTCTCCTTGAAAAAAAGGAGATCGAGAATACTTTTGGTAAGGCCATTCGTTCCAAATATTAACATTATGTTTAACTAAATAACGAATATTAGTATCTCCTTTAATAAACCATAACAATTCATAAACGATAGCTTTAAAATTTACTTTTTTAGTAGTCACCAAAGGAAAACCCTCTTGTAAATTGAAACGTATTTGTGTTCCAAATATACTAAAAGCCGGAAATTTAGTTCTATTTTCTTTTAAAACACCTTTTTTTAATATTAACCGACATAAATCTAAATATTGCTTCATCAATATTTTTTCTCTTATTCTGAAATATCTAAAATAATTTTTTAAAATTTTCCCATATAAAAAAATAATACATAGTATATTATAAAAAATAAAATAAATCATTTTATATAAAAAATTATTTTTTTATATCAAAAAAAATTACTTTTATAAAATAATTTTATATTTGGCGGAGAAAAAGGGATTCGAACCCTTGATTCTATTCGAACTACTCGCCTTCCAAGCGAGCCTCTTAAACCACTTGAGTATTTCTCCTTATATATTAAAAAATAAAAATATTTTTCTTATATATACAAAAAAATATTTTTATTTTATTTTGTTTTTTGTCAAACTAAAAACATTTTGAGCAATTTTTAATTCTTCATTTGTAGGAACGACTATAACTTGTACATTAGATTTTTCATTAGAAATAATTTGTTCTTTTACAACAGCTTCTTCATTTAATTTATCATCAATATAAATATTTAAAATAGATAAATGTTTAATTATTTCTTTTCTCACAAAAGATGAATTTTCTCCTATGCCAGCTGTAAAAACTAAAGCATCTATACCTTTTAATAAAACATAATAACTAGCTATATAATCAACTATTCTTTTAATTTGGATTTCGAAGGATAAAATAGATTTTTTATCTCCTCGGGAAACCATTTGTTCTAAAACACGACAATCATTTGAAATTCCTGAAATACCTAAAAGTCCTGATTTTTTATTAAGGATATCTAAAATTTCTTCAATATTTTTATTTTCTTTTTGAGATATAAAAGAAATAATAGTAGGATCGATATTTCCACTTCTTGTCCCCATAGGAACACCTTCTAACGGAGTTAATCCCATAGATGTATCTATAGATTTTCCGTTTTCGATAGCTGCTAAAGAAACTCCGTTACCGATATGACAAACGATCATTTTTAAATTGCTTTTATTAAAAATTTGTTCTACTCTTTCGGAAACATATTGATAAGAAATACCATGAAAACCATATTTTCTTATTTTATATTTTTGATACCATTCATAAGGAGTAGCATATAAAAAATTCTTTTGAGGTATATTTTTATGAAAAGTAGTATCAAAAACTCCTACTTGAAATATTTGAGGTAACATTTTTTTAAATAATCTAATTCCTAAAACGTTCGCATGAGTATGTAAAGGCGCTAAATATTTCAAACTTTCTATTTGGTCGATGTCTTCATCAGTTAAAATAACAGATTCTTGAAACAATTCACCACCTTGTACAATTCTATGTCCTACACCATCAATCTCATCCCAAGAATTAATAATTTTATTTTCTAATATAAAAGATAAAAATAATTTAATAGCTTCTTGATGATCTTTGATAGTTAAAAAAATTTGTTCTTTTTTATTATGAAATTTAATAGTAAAAATTGCGTCTGTGCAACCAATTTTTTCTATAGAACCACTACATAAAATTTCTTCATAAGGCATATTAAATAATTTAAACTTTAAAGAAGAACTTCCTGAATTAATCGAAATGATTTTCATATTAAAACTTTCTAATATATTTTTTTTATATAAATAAAAAAATAACCTAAAAAATAAATATAAATAGTTTTTTATTTGTTTTATATAATTTTCGTTCTTATAAAATTTAAAAACAAATTGATATTTCTATAAAAAAACAATTTATAAAAATATCAATTTTATTTATTAATAATAAAAGTAAATTATTTATCTAATATAATTTCAATAGGTTTTTTTCTAGAAAATTTCCAAATAGGAGAGGAAATAGAAACAAAAGTTATAAATAAATTTATTATAGTAACAATTAAAATTACAAAACCAAAATTTAAATGAATTTTTAAATTAATTAATGTGCTCATTTGACAAGAAATTATCAAATGCTTGAAATATAATTGTTTTTTTGTCCATCCAGACCAATTGACTATATCAATCGGAATTGTTAAACATATCAATAACAAACAAGAAATCAAAAAGAAAATAACAAAACCTTCAGTCAAAAAAATTTTTAAAACATCTGTTCTTCGAGCTCC